>JBLIKG010000053.1:0-11177 GCA_047636255.1 Roseivirga sp.
TTTGGCTTCGTTGGCCTGTATTCTCAAAGCGTCACTAAGCCCGTCTGCTGCCTTTAAGGTGCTTTTTATAGCCTCTTGATACCTTGGAAGTGCACCAATACCCAATCCAAACTCGGCCTCAATGGCACTCCACCGCTTGACATGATCATGGATTAGTGCTAGACATGCACCAATTTCGTCCTTTCCTTTTGATCCTTGACTCTGAAGTTCTTGAACAAGGACAGAGAGTGATGCTGTCAATTCTGCTCCAGATTTTATGGCAGGAGTAGGTGCTTTTTCCAATGTTAGCGCATTGGATTTTACATTCCCTTCAAGCCCATTTACAAGATTACCCTCACTATCAAAAATATACTTTGCTTCTGTATCAAAAACCAAATGGATTCGATCATGAGTACCTTCATTGCGAACCCCGTGCTTAATCCAGTTATTAAATGTCCATACTTCACCTGCCGACATGACTACCTCCTCATTACCACAGGTAAAGAACACTTTATTGGAAGTAATCAGGGGTATATGAATTCTCACACGGTTATCCCAATATTCATTGGTGTCGGAATGTACAGGAACGTTATAACCTGCTTTCAGACGCATAAGACGGGAAATACCGATGGTGAGATTAAACGACTTAAGTAAGCGTGTAACTGCTGGCAGTTGCTCGGAGAATAGGGTTGGGTTTACGGGTGTCTTTTTTAAGTTATTGATGGTGCCGTTATAGCTTGTTAGTGGGATATAGTAATTTCCTGCGAAGCTACTGGGGTGATCTATCCAGTCAGATTCTTTCAGAAGCTGAACAACTTCCGTTGCTGCTTCAGTTATAGCTAGCAACATAGGAATTTTAAAAAAGGGCTGTTTCAGGTTCATGGAGTTTTTTTTCAGAAGTAAGGTATAAAGATAAATACTTATCCTGATATCAAAGCTTGAGCGAAGCCCTTCGTATTTTTCATAGTATTAGTGAAAATGACTCCTTAAAGTCGCTAATCCTCTGATCGGCCAATGATTGCCTTTGCTAAAGGAGTAAGTTGTTCTGCTATCAGACCAGCAACAAACTCAGAGCCTTCATCAGTAAAGTGCACGGAATCAAATATATATTCTGGGGCCACAAGCATGTCAAGGTCAATTATTAGTACACTTTCCTCTTCGCATACATCTCTTATGACCTGATTCATTTGCGCATACAATACCTTATAATCTTGAAATGGCATATTGAAGCGTTGCTCAATAATTCCAATCCCTATTTCAACACCTATAAAATCATTTTTTATTCTACTGGCCTGAGTCATAAGTACAGGGGTAATTCCTTTTATCCTAGAAATAGATATAAAAAGTTTCAGATTTTCCTCGAATTGCCTGAAAATTAGTTGTCTGTCGTCCTCTGTCAGTTTTGGCAACTTCCTGATGGGTATAATGGGTCTCTTCCGAAACCTGTTTCTCACATTAGCAATCCTTGCAATCATATTGGGGAAAATAGAACCAACCTTATTAAAAAGTGCCGACTTGAAACTGCGGTTTTCAACTATTATATGGTCTGGTATTCCGTTGGTTCCCCAATATCCCTTATTGTTAAGTAGAATATGCAAATCATTGATATTGTGCATCATTACCGCGATATCAGGCTCCTCAACTATTACCTTGTTCAAATAGATATTTAAAGTATGGGCACTAGTATTGCCAGAAACTCCTGCATTCAGGGTATTTACCTTTAGGCCGTCTTTATTCAATAATTGCCCTACCACATAGGGGAACCTTTTTGACTCTGCGACAGATGAACACTCTGTTGTAGAACCACCAAGAAAAGCAATGCTGACATCTGGGTTATTTAAAAGATTAGAAGGTTCGATATATCCCTTTTGATCTATTTCAAACCTGACTTCTCGTATTTTGCCATTGGATTCACCTCTTGAAAAAAAAGCAATCGGTTGATTATAAGTGAACGAAGTATTAGGGCTATGCTCTTTCAGGAGGATATGCCTCCTAGCCACTTGCCTTTTTGGTTCTTGATCTGAAAAAAGACCCAACAAAAACTCCGCACCAAATAAGAGTGCTATAAATATGACTGTGGAAATAATAAGGGTTGAAAAGGGTTTTTTCATGATTTCATTTACTGTATTAAAAGGAGCCATAACGAGAAACGCAATCTCATATTTATAGACAAGAATAATTTAAGTAAACCAGTATATTCTTATGAGACGCGTTTATTATGACCAAAGCAATTTTCTAATCCTAATCCTAATTATGAGATTATTCAATGACTACAGGTCTTTCATAAAATAAAGGAAAACCTCATTGATAATCATGGAAATTTCTTTTCAATAAGAAAAATTGATAGGTTCGTCCATTGTATCCAAAATATTAAGAGTTTCAACTCCAAAAGTCTTATTATTCACTATGAATCCGTTTCGCTATAAGGCATATGGTTTAGTAATACATTCAGAATTTGAAGTTATCGGATTAACTGAAGCCTCTCTTGATGAGACTCCAGATGTCAATTTTGTGCTCGGTAAATTGAATGTTAGTCCTTACAATCTTATCAAAGGTTTTTTGATCAAAGAAGTAACTTCTGATGGCTTTTTATATGGTATTAAAGACCTGGCTTCTTTTCTGATAAGCGATGGTAAAACCGTTGTAGTAGATCCATTAGCGAAGGAACGAGAATTATGGCAAATGTACTTACTCGGCTCGGTCATGGGTGCACTTTTGCAGCAGCGGGGCTTTTTAACACTTCATGGCAGTGCTTTTCTATTTAATAATAAGGCCCATCTTATTTTGGGAGCTTCTGGAATGGGAAAGTCTTCCATTGCCATGGCGCTTCATCAAAAAGGATTCGAATTTCTTACTGATGACATCTGTGCCATTAAATTTAATGAGGAAGGTGTTCCGAACTTGTATTACGGGAGTAGGCACATTAAACTATGGGAAGATGCAATAGAAAGCCTCGATACTGTTCAAGAAGGGATGACAAGAGTTCGCAAGAATTTACCGAAGTTCAGGTTATTGCTTGAAGAGGGCAGTCATCAAAGTACTCATGCCCTTGGCCATGTATTTGTATTGAACATTACTCGCCTGAAAAACGAAACCGTTGCGTTCACAAAACTGAATGTCATTGAAAAGCTGCAACTTCTTAATACAAATGTCTATCGGAAACAGTTTTTACAGGACATGGGGCTTGAAAAAGATGCATTTCATATGTTAAGCGAACTCGCAAATTATACCGAGGCCATAGTACTGAATAGGACCCATGCTCGAACAGATGTGCGATTAGTGGCTGAAAGAATTGAAAATTTTTTAGAAAAGTGAAACATCTTATTTGGTTGGCCTCTTACCCAAAATCAGGCAATACATGGCTCAGAATTCTTTTGGATAGCATTCTTCACCACCAAGGTGAACCAGTGAACATCAATCAAATCAATACAGCAGGTCTTGGAATTACGCGAAGACAGTACTTCGATGAATTTCTGGAATTTGATTCTGGAGAGCTTAGCATGTCAGAAACCAACTTTTTTAAACGGAAGTACTACCTGCAATTTGGGTTTGATGCCGTTGAAGATATCTTTATTAAAACGCATGAAGCGAATGTAATGGTTGGAGACCGTGAGCATCTGATACCTGAAGAGGTTACGAAACTTTGCATTTACATCGTAAGAAACCCGCTGGACATTGTAGGTTCCCTTGCTAGTCATTATCATGTAGGGATCGATAAAGCCATTGAAATTATGGGAAACAACCAATTTACTTCATTCCGTCCCAAGGAAGGGATCACATCGAATGTGCCCGAGTTTATTGGTGATTGGAGTCTCAACGTCAAAAGCTGGCTGAATTCAAAAGAACTACCGCTGATCTTGGTTAAATATGAAGAACTACTTGATCAGCCTATCGAAACTTTGAGTAAAATCCTCAGCGCATTAAATCTTCCTGTGATCAATACCATACTTCAACGGGCCTTAGTCAATCATAATTTTACCAGATTGGCAAACCAAGAGAAGGATCAGGGTTTCCGTGAGAAAATTGTAGATTCACGAGGGTTTTTCAGAAAAGGAAAATCAGGTTCCTGGAAGGAGGAGTTGACTCAGCGCCAAATTCAGCGGGTAGTTAATACACACCACGAAGTAATGGTCAAGTTGAATTACACAGGTTTCATAAAAGACTAAAGAATGACATATATCTACGGTATGGTGTCCAGGCCTGGGCAGGCTGATCCTGAATCTCTTCAGGTGCTTAAAGAAGACCTTCAAAGGTATCCGACAGATGGTCATATTGCTTTCAATGGGGAAGTTATTTCTGGAGGGCTGTTTTATCAAAATCTGCGAAAGCCTCCTTTTCCTTCAGAACAACCTATCAAAAATAAAGACTCAGAGATCATCATCTTTGCTAGTGCTCGGCTGGACTACCGCCCTGAATTACTCCGACATTTGGAGCTAGATTCTAGTCAGCTAAATAAGCGATCGGACACAGATCTAATCCTTGAGGCCTATTTGAAATGGGGCGAAAATTGCCCCAACTACCTTGAGGGTGATTTTTCATTTTTTATCTGGGACCCTTCAAAGCAATACCTTTGGGGTGCGAGAGACCCCTTAGGATTCAAACCGTTATTTTTTTCAATTGATAACGAAACCTGTTATTTCTCGAGTCATACGACAGGCCTGTCTAAAATGCCAGGCGTTGACAAACGACCAGACCAGGAGTTTTTTGCTAATAGATTGCTTCATGCGGAATGCTCAATTTTAGCTACCCCTTATAGAGGTGTGCAACAGGTGCCGGTGGGTCATTCGATCAAAATTGATCAAGGCAAAGTGAGTATTTCAAAATACTTTCATTGGCAAACTGTGCCCACTCGTAAAAAGAAAACTAGTGACGACTATGCTGCGGAACTGACAAAACTGCTTACGGAAGCGATCGAAACAAGGCTTTATCCAGATTATCCGGTAGGGGGCCTTTTGAGTGGTGGATTAGACTCTAGTGCCGTTTTGGCCATCACGCAATCCTTGTTAGACCAAAAGGGTTTGGGAAGAAATATCATTACCGCCTCTTCGGTACACGCAGAAAACAGCAATGACCCTCGCGAAAATGAGAAACCTTGGGTTGATCTGTTCAAAAAGCACTTTCCGAAAACAGAACTCAATTATTGCACGCTTCAGGACGGCCCACCCTTGTGTAGAGAGGATTCGGAATTTTTTGTCACTCATAGATTTAGGAAGTACCCTACCAAATTCATGAACGACATGATGGCCAATAAGCTCATGGAGGCTGGTTGCCGCACTTACTTTTCAGGATGGCGGGGTGACCACTTTATTTCTAGGCATGGGGCCGCTGCTTATTCAGAGCTGTTAAAACGAGGCCAGTTTGGGAGGTTTTTGAGGGCAATCAAGGAAACTGCGCCATTTTTAAATCGCAGCCCCAAATCACTACTCAGAGCCGTTGTGGTTAACAATATTCCAAGAAAATCAATTGATCCAAAATTGTTTTATGGAGTAACGTTTCTGAATAAAGATTGGACAGAGCAGGTATGGGCTACTACTAAGATAAAATCGCAACAAAGGTTTTTCTGGCCATTGTATGACCTGAATGATGTATTTATCAGTGTATTGCCAGACCAACAAGGTACCGTTCAATATTATGAGGACACTTCTTACCGCGAAAGGCAAATTTTGACTCGACTGGCTCCCTTGTCTGATCCTCGTATTATTAATTTTGCACTTCAATTACCGGCAGAAGAATTCTTAAAAGAAGGGATGGACAGAAGCATTATGAGGAGAGCGCTAAAAGACCATTTACCTAATGCACTTAGACTGAGGAGTACCAAAGGTAATTTTATGGGGGATGAATCTGCAATCTGCGCTAAGGTACATGAGCAATGGTTGAGTCAGGAAAATATATTAGATATGGTCGACAACTCCCCAATGGCTCCTTTCATCGATAAAGAGGCAGTAAAAAATTATATTGCTTTACACAAAAAAAACGTCCAATCGGGGGATGTAGAATTCCGACATGAAAACGCATATTTCTTGAATTTGATGGGAATATTGTTTTACTTTCGTTTTTAGAATTAAGAGGATATGAAACTAGATAAAGAAATAAAAAAAGTAGGCCAGGATGAGACATCAGCGAAAATGGTTTGGCAACTTCCTGAATTGGTAGATTTAGATATTAATGAGGCCACTCAAAACCAAGGTGCAGGGCCGTCAGTTAATGATGGAGGAAACGCGTTCGCTGACTACAATAGTTAATTGCTTCTATTGTATTATTGAAAGGTAACCATGTTTTTACTGAAGAGTTTCATTAGAAACTCTCTGCAATTTTTTTCACAGGTTTCAGCATCAACTTCAAATAAATCTGTTAATCGTAAGATCAATTCATCAAAAGTTATTTCCTCGTTGATTTCTTTCCAGATATGCTTAGCCACCTGATTCATACCGAAATACTTGCCATTTTCAATACTCATTAAAGCTAATGATTCACCTAAATTAGCCTCGATTAGACCATCTGTTTTTTTAAGCAAAGTACTTCCATTGATTTCCATTTTTAAAGCATTATTATCAATGCTAAATTAGACTAAGCATTTTAACAAATGCAAAATAGCCTCGACTTTTTTCTCAACTCGTGAAGACTCTTTTAGAAAAATAAATCTTTTTTGAGAACGATTTCAACCCATGAGATTTAAGGGGTATAAAAACACTTCTTCCCGAATTCGCTAGAAAATGACAGAGTTGGGCGGACTGTCCTTATTTATCCGCTATACAGAATCTATAACCGGGTGTTGAATAAACGCTTCTAACCACTGAAAATCTTAATGGAAGCTATTATATTGCCTCATATGAATCCTAACCTCAAAGAGACCAAATGAAGCAATTAGAAAAAATGCTACGTATTTCCTCGGAGGATTTTTTTACGAATTATTACCTTCAGAAGCATCTCTTCGTGCCTTGTGAAGCTTCAAATAATTTTGATGAGGCCTTGGAGCTTAAAGACATCGAAGTCTATTTAGCATCAGTTCCACTTAGGCATGGACAGATCATCTTGGTGAATAGAAATAACAAACCTTGGGCCGATCAATTTCTGCAATTGGATGGAGATATTGTCGTAGATAACACCATAGACATTCATAAACTTCTTGGTCTTTTGAGAAATGGTGCAACCGCAATTTTGACTGATTTGGGTAAGTTCATCCCTAAACTCAAAAATTATTGTGAGCGCCTTGGGAATGAAATGGGTGTGAGAATACAAGCCAATATATACATTACGCCACCACAATCTCAGGGCTACAATGTACATATGGACAGTCACGATGTGTTCGTACTGCAACTCTTTGGAAAAAAGACTTGGCGCTTATATGAAGGGTTGAAGGAGAATCCAACCAAGACTTTGATACGTAAGGAAAAGGGATTTAACGAAGCGAATCACAAGCTGGCCGCACAAATAGAATTAACAAAAGGCGATTTACTATATGTACCTCAAGGTATGTACCATGCTGCTGACACACAAGATGGACCATCTATACACATTACTTTGGGAGTTTTACCCGCAAGAACTTCTGCATTGCTAAAACTACTGGTTGATAATGCCCAAGATGATGAATTCTTTAGATCGTATTTGCCTGCGGATTTTCAGGCTGAATCGAAGAGGGAGTCTTTTAAAATGAAGTTTAAAGAGGCATGTCATCAATTGATAGCAGCAGCAGATATAGATGAATTATTGAAAGAAGTAAGCCGTCAGTTTTCTTACAAGCAACCACCCGATATGACTGGTGTTCTTGTGGATACATTGCAAGTAGAACAGCTTGCAATTCATTCTGAGGTCAAAAGAAAACCCAATATTAGGTATTGGCTTGAGGATGAGTCTTGGTTTACCACTGTACACTTTTATCAAGAGAAAGTTCAGGTTCCAAAGCCAATAGAAAAGGCGTTGGAATTGATTTTAGGAAATGAATCATTCAAACCAAAGCAGATTAACTTAGACATTAATGATCAGGTTAAATTAGACCTAGTTAAGAAATTTGTTGTAGGAGGTCTCTTGTCCATTGTCAAACTATGAGTTTTGGCTTATCAACATCAGGGGCATCATTTTTTATGTATTAGTTTCTTGATAAAGTGAGGACTTTAGTTAAAATTTCAGAATGTTTATCAAAGGGTAAACGCTATGGTTTATGAGCATGGAGCTGATTCATTTTAGGAATCTAAAGGGTTGCTTATTTAGGCTTTATGTGTGTCCGCCAGATCCTAAAAAGCTTAGTAAGAAAGAACCATCAATATTTCTTGCCTGATTTTTTTTTGGTCGTTTACATCGTAGATAGTGGGTACAAAAATCTGTACTAGGTGATAATAAAGTACTTTGGATTTTGTTATTGGGCTTTTTCTTAAAGATAAATGATAGCGTATGTCTTTAAAATAGGCGTTGAAATTAGCGGAACGCTCAATAATAGGGAGCTGATCAGTAATTTTTTTTACATGCTTAGCGACCTTGCAAGAGTTAGTTAGTTTATGAATCTGGTCTGGAATCGAAATATCAAATATTTTCACAGCCAAGCCAATCCCTAGAAGAAGGATATTGCTTACTCTAAGCTTATTGGCCTTCGATAGCAGTAATTCCCAATCCAATTCTTTTTCAAACGTATTGAGGATTGCAGCAACATCGCAAATGTACTTCAGACTATCCCATCGTTCCTCGCCTCCATGATGCAAGCTTGTGGTGAAAAGAAGACCCTCTGGTGTGGGTATGCTCATTTGGGTACCGAAGAAAGCTTTCTTTTGCGTGAGGGGATTTATGTCGTGAAAATCAAGGTTGGTTTGCCATCGCTTAAAACCTGTTTCCCAATGAAGCTCCACGTGATATCTTCGTTTACCATCTTTAAGGAAATCAAAATTGTATTCAAAATTTTGCCGAAAAAAGGTATTCTCAAATTGCTTAGGTACCTCTTTGGACGGCACATACCCTCTTTCCCTAAATACCTGCTTAATAAGGTCAAAATCCTCCAGTTTTATAAGCAGGTCGATGTCAGACATATCTCTCAATCCTATATCGCCATAAGCCTCTTAAGAGAGCACTATTCCTTTGTAAGGAATGACATCAATACCTTGTGTTTCGAACAATTGAACAACTTGTACTAGCTACTTAACCCGATCCATATTTTAAGTGATTTGAGTTGATGGACAGACTCCAGCTCTTCAAGAATATGCTGGGGTATCAGGTGTTTTTCATTCCATTCTGCTAAGCCTTGATGCACTAGAGGTCTAACTCTATGAAACCATGCCTGCTTCATAAACAAATCCCAGTTAAGACTTCTAAAGTCAATATTATGGATAAACTCCTGTTTACTTGTCAAGCCTAGCTTACAGAAGTAAACCAATGCCTTCCACTCATCCTCTCCATGCGCTACTTTGTTTATACTGCTAATCTTCATTCGAGTATCAATGCTATAGGCTTTATGAAAAACTGAAAGGATTTGTAGTAAGTTTGGTCACGATTGAATTTAAATATGCCACTTGAATTACCATATTTGTCACGACACCTTTCACATATAATATTGTAAATACTATTGGTAGAACTGCAGAGCCAAAATCATTGGGAAATGTAGTGATTTTGGATAAGGCATGCCGAAATACAGATGAAATGTATAATTTCAAGAGACCTTTTTGAGAGGTTATGCTGTTTCCAATCAATAATAAGTTTAATTATGTTTAAAATACCTTGACCTACTTTTACACTTTTCTGCGCCAAGACCGCTCTTTTAAATTGTTGTTGATAGAGATATTAATTTTGCTTGGCATGGCTAGGTTAAGTGTTCTGCTTTTTCCTTTTAAGCGTATTGCCAATTGGATGGGTAAGAGTAATTATGAAACGACAACAGCAATGGATGAAGGGCTCCATGCTGGGCTAGTTCGTTTGTCGAGTGGTATCGAGGCAGTATCAAAATATACTTTCTGGAAAAGCAATTGCTTTGCGCAGGTGCTATGCGCCCATTGGATATTGAAACGGAAAAATATACCCCACACGATTTATTTTGGTTTGCTAAAGGAAGATACTATTCAAATGAAAGCACACGCTTGGCTTAGGGCTGGAAACAAAATTGTAACTGGCAGAAAAGGGCATAAAGATTACACTGTAGTTGGTAAGTTTGGGTTCGATGGTTGTTAAATAAGATTGAGTACTGTCAGATGAGAAGGAGGTTTTGTAAGTCCTCAATCTTTTAGTGTTGTTTCTCAAACATGCAGTGGTCTTCTCCTTCTTTGGCCTTCAACTCAGCGTGAGACCTCTTCTCTAATATACCGTCATTCTGCATTACGATTAGATCATCAGCTAACTTAAGGTTGTATAAACGCTGTGTTACCCGTATTACAATCTTATCCTTGGCCAATTCCCTCAAGGTCTCATAAATTTTGAACTCAGCTAATGGATCTATGGCAC
Organism: Roseivirga sp.; assembly: GCA_047636255.1. Classification (GTDB taxonomy): domain Bacteria; phylum Bacteroidota; class Bacteroidia; order Cytophagales; family Cyclobacteriaceae; genus Roseivirga. The sequence goes on from JBLIKG010000053.1 coordinate 10,396, forward strand.
TCGTTGGCTCATCCACTATCAAAACTTCAGCTTCATCATATAACATGCGTGCCAATGCTATTTTCTGCCAATGCTCAACGCTTAATCAGTACTCTTGTTGAACATTCTACCAAGTCGCTGCTGATAACCTTCAGGAAGGGCATTGATAAACTCATCGGTATCGTTCATTTGGGCAAATCGACTAACATCCTTATGAGTATGATTTTCCAAGTCACTGAATTTAATATTGTCTTCAATGGTCATGTAGTATTTGGCGAAATCCTGAAAGGTAAAACTCATTTTTGATCGTAAATCAGAAACTTTGATTGCTATATAGTCAAGCCCATCAAGTTCAATAGTTCCTTCAGTAGGGACGTAGAGTCACGCTATAAGCTTTACCAAGGTGCTCTTGCTAGTCCATTACTACCAACTAGCGCAGTAATACGGCTACAGGAAAGACAATTGAAATGTCTTTAACTGTAAATACTTTAGTCTTTGGGTATCGAAACAATACTCCTTTCAGTGAGATACTCTGAGTTATTGGGCCACTTAGCGGCCGACTTCCGTCATAATCCTTGATATTAGGCTCAAGCTCCATAAACCTAATAAAATGAGAAAGAAAGAGTCTGTGTTCCATGAGTTTTACCATCGCCAATAGCGAATCAGAAAGTGCAGACTTGCCTTTTTGAAAGGCTTGAAAAAAGATCACTAAATCACCTATGGTAATTAGCCCGTTGATTGTTTTCATCACCATAAACACATAACCAACAATTTCAGCAGCAAACGCTATCACTTGCCCCCCG
>JBLIKG010000054.1:0-11089 GCA_047636255.1 Roseivirga sp.
TAGAATAAGCTTGAGCGAATTCCTTGACGGCAGATTGATCTATTTGACAAAAAAGTTGAAAATGGATAAAGGCGAGAAGTGTAAAAACTAGAGTTTTTTGCATAGCCAAAATTAAGAAAATCTATATGGGTTTGGGCAATAATAACGCCAAGAGCGATCTTATTTTGATTAAGATCGCTCTTTATTTTTGGTGAAGGACTTTCTAGAATAAACTTTAATTGGACTTGATGGCTGTTGATTTTGGTGCTGACTCAATTCCTGTAGTGGCCCAACCAAACAGAGGAAGCCTCAATCCGAAAATCCAAAAATTATCATCGGAGGCCATATTTCTACCATAACCAATTTGAAGGTAATCCCTAAAGAAAGCTGCTGTCAAGCCGATTCCAATTTCAGGGGTGTTGTCGTTATTAAAGTCCAAAGTAGAAACGTTGACTCCAATGCCAGGCGTAAAGTATTTGTTGTAGAACATGCTCTTCCTTGTCCCAATTTTGAAGATCGCACTGTAGGAAGGAGCCAATTGAAAATCATTGGTAGTATTTGCGAAGTCACCATTTACTTTATCGGCAAAAATGAGAGAAGCTCTGATGGAACTGTTTAGGCCAATATGGAACATGGTATATTTTTGCCAGAAGACTGTTTCGTCAAAGGAATTAGCAGTTGAATCTCGAACGATGGTAGCCTTAAAGTAAATTTCGTCACCAACTTCTCTTTCGCCAACAGTCCTAATATCAAGAATTGTACTGGCCGGAACGTCATTATAGCTAAGAGCAAAAGTACTTGAAGTGAATTTGGCTGCGGTTTCTGTCAATTCTTTAAGATTACTTTCATTAAATACATATAATGTGGCTTTAAGCTCATTCAGATATGAAGTGGCCAAGTTTTCAATTTGCGTTTTGACGATTGTGATATCGCTGGTTAGCCCACTTTTCAAGTTTTGAACGATGCCAGGAGCAGGGGCTATTTCTTGAGTGACCATTTTATAGAGCGCTTCTACCTCAGTTTTAAGTTTGTCTGCTGTTTTGATCAATGAATCTGCTTCGATGGCGATATCTAAAGCTTTGTTCAAAGTAATGTTCTGAACATCAGCCTTAATGGTGGCTAAATCTACCCTAAAATCGTTCATCGACTGTTTGAAGTGACTTACAGGTTGACTGAATTTCTGTTGAATACTGTTAGAGGTGCTGTCCAATCGAGACTCGAAGCTTTTGAGTCCATTGTCGAGAATATCGTTCAATTTGGTTTCGATGGTCTTTAATTCGTCTACCGTATTTGAAGCCTTCTTTTTCATGTAATCCACTAAAACTTCAGTATTATTTTGAAGTGAATCGGCCAGCTTTCGTGCTTTATTAAAATTATCGACCTCTGATCGTGGAATACTCGTGGCAAACCGAGGTACTTGAAAAATTCCTTCGCTGCTAATGGAGTCAAAACCTTCAATATGAAAAGGCTCAGGACCTTTGTCTGTGTTAAGCCATCCTCCAAGTTTAAACCTAACAGAACTCTTATTTACGATTGCTGTATATCGGCTGGTGACTTGATTGTAATATTGGTCTAAGACTTGAAAATAGGGTTTGTAACCTTGATCCGTCTTTCCCAAAGCTTCGGCCAAGTCCTTGTAAAATTGAGTTTCTTGTAATCCTTCTTGATAATCAACAAGATAAGTCAATAGTGGTGCCATTCCCTCCCTAAAAGTGTCTAGGGCCATTAAGCGTTCCTCGCGACTTCCTGTTGTCGTCATGCTCATCAAAGTTTTTTGTTGAAGCCTTAAAGCTTGGCTGATCAACTCTAACATTTCACTCGGGTATTCCCTTTGGTCTAGAGCGCCAATGATAGTATCAAGTAAAATGGTTTTGTTGATATTTATGCTCAGCCTGCCATTGATATCAACTATAAATGGCTTTGAGATATCGATTAGTTCGTTGTTGGAATTGTACTCTTTGATTTTGACCACTTGCGAATAACAAGTTGAAAAGGAGAGTATTGCTATCAATAAGAAAGTATAAAGTCTTTGCATAGTTTAGGCTTTACTGGCATTGATAAATGCCAAGGTTAAGGTGATGTTGTCTGGTGTTTTTGAAGTGCTCAAAGCGTATTCAACCTTGTTGGAAAGTGAAATGCTTAAGCAAATGACTTGGCTAGGGTCGATGCTGCTCACTTGTAAAGTTCCGTTTCCCAAATGGCTTTTTAGGCTGTTCCAAAAAGCAATGTTTTTCATCCAAATGACTTGTCGATGAAATCCTGAGCTTGTCGTATTTGCCAAGTTATCCGCAAGTGGAGCCGCCAGATTTGCCTTGTCGGTATCACCAAAAAGAATGATCGAGATTTTATCATTGGCCAAGGCGCTGCTAAAAGCAGCCGAAGCCTCAGCTTCATTGTCTGGGAGAATGATTGTGTTATTTAGTGCCATGGTTTTTAAGTTTAATTAAAGTCGCTCAAGTTCCTTTTCATGTAGTTCCTCAAATTCCGCAGTGTGGGTAAGCCGATTTTTAGTGAAACAAAAGTACTGTCTGATAAAAACAAATTCAATCAACAGTCATTCATTCGAGCATCCCGAATAAAAGTATTGGCTTCCCTACCGCATAGTAAAGAAGCCAATAAATTACAAAGTTCTCTTGAAAATGTGAATTAAATGGTTAATTAAATCAGGAAGGTTAAAAAGTTGGTTCAGGTATTTGGAAATACCTAGTGTCCATATTGATTGGCTATTTTGTTCAATCGGGCATCAATCACCTCTCTTGAAATCCATTGTCCTTTCACCATGACCCCCGCAGGATGGCTCATGTTGCCAATATCCTCAAGTGGATTATTTTCCAGTAGAATTAAGCTGGCATCAAGTCCTTCTTTGATCATGCCATATTGGGCCTCATCGCCAAAGTAGATGGCTGGGTTTACTGTTCCAGTTTTCAAAATCTCATAGGCCGACATACCTGATCGTACCATGGTTTGCATTTCTCTTTGAATGGAAAATCCAGGAACATTAAATACCTGAGGAGCATCAGAACCTAATAAAATGCCAACACCAGCTTCGTAGAGTTGCTTTAATATTTCTCTTCGAATCTCATTGAATTCAAGGGCTTGTTCAGCATTATATTCTGGCTGATCAAGCACATTTTCTTTTGTGCTTACCCAATTGTTCAACGTGTTTGGGTTGATGTATTTCATTTCCGGATCTTTGGCTAATTCAGTTGGGTCAGTAGGTCCCATCCATCGTTCCATCATGGCTTGAGTAGGCACAATCCAAACACCAGCCTCTTTGGTTTTTTGAACAAGCTCAGGAATGTTTGAAAGGTCAGCTTCTTCAGTGAAATTGATCCCAAAAAAGCCATTGGAATCTGGGTCAAGATCTAAAGAAGGAGGCACTAAACCTTCTAAATAACCATCAATATGATCAATAGAACTATATTTTGCCTCAATAGCACGCCTAATACCAACCCCGGTAGAAACATGTCCGGCATAAGTAATTCCAATCTCGTTGGCAGTAGCTACTATAGCGTCAAAGTTTTCTCTGGTCAGACCTGGGTGTAGTTTAAGGAAGTCATAACCAGCATCCTGTTGCTCTCTTACTCTCTGAGCTCCTTGTTCTGCAGAAGTCACTGTATTATTGTTGAAAGAAGGCCCAGAAGTGTAAATTTTAGGGCCGAGTACTTCGCCTCTTTCTACCTGATCTCTTAGTGCGATGTGATAGGGCTGACCGAGCATTCCACGGATAAGTGTGATGCCATTTGATAAATAAAGGAATAGGGTTTCTTCGGCCAACTCCGTTCCGTTTTGATTGCCGGGAATGTGGGCATGCATTTCTGCTAAGCCTGGAGTTAGATACTTGCCATTGGCGTCTACAACCTCTTTCGTTGCAGAAATATTGATAGATTGGGCATCGCCAATTTTGGTGATTTTACCCGCTTTGATCAGCACTGTTTGGTCTTTCAATACCTGATCATTTTCCATGGTGATCACATTTACATGTGTGAAAGCAAAATCAGCTTCTTGGGCTTTGGTACAAGAGGTGATTACTAGTACTGTAACGATTAAAAGTTTTAGATATCTAGTCATGATCAATTTGGGTAAGGTAAATATTTAATAACCAGCGGCTTGTCCGTCTTTTCTAGATTCAGATGCGCCAAAATAAACTTTGTTGATGGCATCCCACATAATGGCTTGATAACCACCGTAGCTGCCAACATTCCAGCTCACTTTATGTCCCATTTTGACTAATTCACGGATCACTTCATAAGGAATTCCACTTTCCAGCGTCAGTACTCCGCCATCGGTCATTTGCTCTCCTGTCGGTTCTGATGAACCTGAATGCAGAATTCTTGGAGCATCACCTGCTTCTTGCAAATTCATTCCGAAATCAATCATGTTTACAATAATTTGAACATGCGCCTGCGGCTGTGTACCGCCACCCATTACTCCAAAACTCAGCCATGGCTTTCCTTCTTTAGTTACAAATGCTGGAATAATGGTATGAAAAGGCCTTTTGTGAGGTTCATAAACGTTGGCATGGCCTTCTTCCAAAGTGAACAATTCGCCTCGATCTTGTAGAATAAAGCCTAATCCAGTAGGCGTCATTCCTGAGCCCATACCTCGATAATTGCTTTGGATCAAAGAAACCATATTCCCTTCGCCATCGGCTACTGTCAGGTAAATGGTATCGCCATCTTTTAGTTTTCCTGCCGGAAACGATTTGCCCGCTTTTTCAGGGTTGATGAGTTTTCTGCGCTCATTCGCATAGTCATCGGAGAGTAACCAATCAATGGGTGTTTTATAAAAATCTGGGTCGGCATAAAATTTAGCCCGGTCCTCGAAAGCAATTTTCTTGGCCTCGGTAAAAGTGTGAATGTAGTCCTTACTCCCAAAGCCCATTGACTTAAGGTCATAGGGTTCAAGTAAGTTTAAAATTTGAAGCGCGGCAATGCCTTGACCGTTTGGAGGGAGTTCCCAAACGTCATAACCTCTATAGTTTACTGATACTGGTTCTACCCATTCAGAAGTATGATCGGCCAAATCCTTTTCGGAAAGAAAACCACCTTGATTTTGAATATAGGTGCCAATAGTTTTGGCGACCTCGCCTTTATAAAAGGCATCTCTTCCTCCCTTCGCTATTTTATCTAAAGTGGTAGCGAGCCTTGGGTTTTTAAAAATCTCACCTTTTTTCGGAGTGCTCCCGTTTGGCATATAAGTTTCTATAAAGCCTGGGAATTTCTGAAGGTTTTTAGCGCCTTGTTCCATGTACCAAGCAATCAATTCACTAACGGGAAAACCATTATTAGCATAGTCTATGGCAGGTTTCAGGATCTTTTGCATGTCCATAGTGCCGAATTTCTTATGCATTTCGAACCAGCCATCCACGGCTCCAGGTACCGACACAGGCAGTGGGCCATAAGCGGGAATGCTGGTGTAGCCATTCTTCTTAAAGTAATCTAAAGTAAGACTATAAGGAGATCTGCCACTGGCATTCAAGCCATAAAGTTTTTGGGTTTTTGCATCCCAAATGATGGCAAAAAGATCACCTCCAATGCCATTCCCCGTGGGCTCAACTAATCCCAAAACTGCATTAGCAGCGATTGCTGCATCAATGGCATTTCCTCCTTGTTTCAGAATGTCAAGGGCTACTTGCGTTGCTAAGGGTTGGCTTGTTGCTGCCATTCCATGTTGCGCAATGATTTCAGAACGAGTAGCAAACGATTTGCCTGTTATTCGATCTTGTGCAGCGAGTTCAAGTGTAAATAGAATAAGGCAGGCGGTGATTAAATATTTCATGTGGTTGGGGTTAGTTGGTAACATCGGCACCGCCAAAAATGGCGGTACCTTTAAGGTATAGTCGATTTTCAGCGTTCATTTTAGGGTCAACGAATTTTCTTTTATCGCTCATTCCTCCAAATATACCCGTGACATTCATTTCCACTTGCCAATCTTGGGGTACTCTAATTTTGGAACCACCGAAAACGAAGAAAACATCAATCACTTGATTTCCTTCGGCTAGTTTGGCTTGAGTTAAATCGATATTTGATCCACCGAAAATTGCAGTCAGCATTCCTCCTTTAAAAGACTGGCTATTGACTACTTTGTCGCCACCACCGAAAATTGCAGTATCATCTATTTTATCGGAATCAAACAATCCCGTATGCTTGTCATGTCTTGACTTACCCTCCGAGCCTTTGTTTCGAGTAATTAATGCTATACCAACCAAGACCAAGGCGATTGGCCAAAGATCGAGGAGATTTACATCGAGATTGAACCAATTATCGAGATTTAAGAAGACGCCTATGGCGAGAAATATCAAGCCTTTCTTAAAATTCTCTCTACTTGAGAGCAGTACCAATCCGATGATGATAAAAGCATTTTCCCATTGAAATAGGTAATGCCTAACACGCCAAGAGATGATGTCTAGGTTGTCTAATAGAAATACTGCGCCTATTGTGATGAAGATGATCCCAACAATGACATTTTTATTTAATGAATTCATTTTGAAATAGCTGAGTCTAAAAGTAGAAAAGAAGCGAACTAAATACAATTGCTATAATTTTAATGGGGCATTTGTGTTTTCGAATTGATTGAAAATAGCTACTTTTGCCGACCTTTAAAAAACCAATGCGCACGTGGTGAAATTGGTAGACACGCCACCTTGAGGGGGTGGTGCATTAAGTTGTGTGGAAGTTCGAATCTTCTCGTGCGCACGAAAGCCCCGATATATCGGGGCTTTTTTTATTTCTAGAGCACTCGATTTGAGTAATTCGAGTGATTATTTTTTTGCTTTTTACAAGAGTAGACTGATTTTTCAAAGTGTGTTTGGAATCAAAAAAAGAAGCATATTCTAAATATGGGAAACATTAATTTGGTGTTGTTTCGCAAAAGATTTCTATATCATTTTTTTATATAAAAAAGCGGTGTCGTTTACGGGTATAAAAACGCGCTTTGTAGCTAAAAAATGGGTATACGCATTTTAAAGGCACTTTATGGAGAAAAAGTAAGTGCTTTTCTTGGAGGTTTTTAGACAAGGTTTTTTATCTTTGAAGTTACCTAACACCAAAGTACTGACTTATTGTGATTCCCTGCTTTCCCAGGCTTAAGAGATTATTCTCTATCTCTGTGATTGGCACGCTATTTTTGATGTTTTGTGTTGTCGCACAATCTCAAAATGCAGTCGTTGCCATGGTTTCACGATGTCCTTTATCAAAGAATCTACAACCGGATCGGTTGAACAAGTAGCAACGAATGTTTTAAGGTTAAAAAATGGCACATCCAGAAGGATGGTTTTTACCTTGGATATTTCTTCCCCCGCTGGTTGGAAAATCTTGGCCGACCGTTCTAAGGTATACAGCGTTAGTGCTAGTGATTCATTGTTCATTCCAGTTCGAATTATCCCTCAAAAGAATGCAGAGGGTAATGTGAATTATTTCATCAATGCCTCAGCATTATCCACTCAAAATATCCCTTTGGCCAGTACGCCTTGGAGCCTAGAAATTACAAAGCTGTCACAATGGAGGGCCAATGTCTTAGATAAAGTGGCTTATTTTCCAACAGAAGGTGATACTGCAAGATTCAAGATCAATCTCACTAATACGGGTAACTCGTATGAGGATGTCAATATCTTTTTTACCACGCCATCAAAAATTAAGATTCAAGATGTGCTTGGAAATGCCTTGGCTGAAAATACAATGACCATGAGGCTTGAGGTGGGCATGGATACAACACTGACATTTTTTGCAAAGTTGGGAAAAGAGTCCACTAAGAGTAATTTTTTCTCTGCAAAATCGATCAACGCAGAAGAAGTAGGTGTTTATAAAGTTCAAGTCCAAGTAAGAGATAATTCTGGGAGTGGATCTACGTCTGGAGGCAGAGTGGATTTATTTCAGCTCGGCAACGAAAAGAAGGTGGAAAGCAATAATGTTGATTCCACAATTCCTTTGACAGTCGAATTTAACTCTTACAATGTGCTCTCTCAATTCACCAATTTTAGCTTGGACTTATATGGAGAAACTAATCTAGCCGCTAATAAAAATCTAAGGTATTATTACCAGACAATCATTTCTAGCAGTGTTTTTACTGGAACACAGTTCTTGAGTTCATACAGGTTTTTACAGTATGCCACTCCTGATTATCAAATCGCTGTGGGTAATATTGGTGATAACATGGAGATACTGCTGAATGGTGAGGGCATTAAAGGAAGCTACAATTACAAGAATTTTAATGTAGGTGCAATCTATGTCACTAGGCAGCAAAATGGCAATTTGCAGAACAATAATACTGATCTCGGTTTGACCGTAGCTTATAATGGCGCTAAAAAATTAAATCTTGAAACAGAGATAGTTCGAAGAAATGACGAATTCAATGATATTGGTGGAAACTTAGTTTCTGCTAATGGCACTTACAGATTTCAAAATAATCACATTTTACAAGTTAGTGCTGGCTTTAGCTCTGAAATGCACACCCAAAGCACGAATCCATTTACTACGACCGGTTACGGATTTGGCGTAAAATACAGCGTCACCTCTTGGGGAATTAGTTTGGCTTCTCAGATTAGGTTGAATAGTGCTAACTATCTTTCGCAATACAGAGGAACCACTGCAATCAATTTGAACCTTAGGTATCCTTTCAAGGATAGTCAGTACTTCGGCTTCAAAGCAGAAGTAAATGAAAGAGAAGCTGAGACCTATAGTAAAGGCCGATTATTTCCGGAAAACAAGTTCAAAAGGAATATTTACGAATTTCAATATGGATGGACTTCAGATGCAGGCACCTTCGTACTATATCCTAGAATTCATGATGATGAAGTACTTGGCTTGAGAACGCTAACCACAGGCGGAGGACTTCTCTTTTCTTCGAATAGGAAATCGGATTTCAGGGTTTACAGTCGATTTTATACAGGTTTTACAAAAGCCTTAGACTATGATATTAAGTCATATTTAGTGGCACGTTGGGAAAACACAGTGCGCTATAAGAATTTGAATGTGACAGCCCGATATTATTATGGACCTTTCAATGTGCTCGATAACTTAAGGGTGCTAGAAGACGGCATCAACCCACAGTCAGTCTTCTTTTCGGCCTATGCCAATCTCAATTTTAGAAAAGCGCGATTATCCGTACGGCCCACATTTAATGTGAGTTATGAATCCGTTTTGGCCAGAATGCGAAGTAATTTTAGTCCACAGGTCACTTACTTTTCAAAAAATGATTTCCAATTCACCGTTACAGGTGAGCTATTTAGTATTAATCAAGGAGAAAGTCCATTGCCTAGCGTAAATGCACTGGGCGATGGGGTATTTAATACCTTTTCCCAAAATAATTTTTTGCTGCGTTTTGGTGTAAAGAAGGTGTTTAACATCAAAAGGCCAGGGAGTAAAAGTCACGATTTAGAAGTGGTGGTTTTTAAAGATCTGAATGGAAATAATGTAAGAGATGTTGGAGAAGACTTTGTTCAAGATGCTATTATCACTGTGAACGATTTTTCCCTGATGACGAATTCTGAGGGGCTGGTGGTATTTCGAGACTTGCCACGAGAAGAATATTTAATTCAAAGTGATGTATTGTCAAATATAGAGGGCTGGTTCAAAGGAGATGGTCAAAAGGTGATTTTGGATGGTGATAGAACTGTTTTCGTTCCATTGAAGCGTGGCGTACAGGTGAAAGGAAATATTCTTTTACAACAGGCGCAATATTCGGCTTTGGGTCAAGGAGGAATGAACCTTTCAGGCATAAGGGTAGCTATGACCGATAGTCAGGGGAATGTGTATAGTGGATTAAGCGGGCAAGATGGTGAATTTAATCTCTATGTGCCATTTGGACTTTATACCATAAGGGTGAATGAGCAAGCCGTTGACGAGCAATTTCAGTTTGCACAAAGTAGCTATACACTTAATGTCAATAATGTCAACGTCAATTATCAAGTCACTTTCTATTTGATTGAAAAGTCAAGAGCACTGAACATAAAGAAATTCGATAATAAATAAATTAATTAAGGATGAGCACGAAATCAAATATTGAATCTTTCAAAACATTGGTAAAAGCAGCACTTTTCATTTTACCGTTATTGTTTGTTTTTGAAGGTTATGGTCAAAAGATCTCAACTTCTCCAACCCGGCTTAACTTCAAAGTACCACCTGGAGGAAGCCAAAGAGGAAAAATAACGGTTGCCAACAATTCAGATGAGCGTCAAATTTTTCAAGTAGATTTTGGTGATTTTGATGCCAGCCGATCTGGTAAAAGTCAGTTTCTTGAGAAGGGTCAACTGCCGCGATCTTGTGCGGAATGGGTAAGCGCAGATCCATCTTACTTCGAATTGCAACCAGGCGAGCAACAAGAAATTATGTTAGTCATGGACGTTCCGCAAGACTCGACCGCTTTGATGGCGAGGTGGGCAGTGGCCTATATTCGTCTTGCACAAGAAAGAAAAGCTAAGCAAGAAAGTGGCGATGGCTTGGTCGTTAATTTAAATCAGTCTTATCGTTTTGGGGTATACATTTTTCAAACTCCGCCAAGTGTCACCTACTCTAAAGGCGAGGTAATAGACTTCACTTATCAAGAAAACTCGCTAGTACTTAGATTAAGGAATATAGGCGAAACCTTTTTGAAGTGTAACTCTTATGCCGAAGTCACTAACCTAGCCAATGGCGAGACAAAAAGACTAGAGGCCAAGAACTTTACCGTGCTGCCAGCGAGTAATCGCGATGTAGTATTCCAGTTGCCGAGTGATTATCCACCAGGGAAATACTCCGTTTTGGGTGTTTTAGACTATGGGAATAGAGATGAAGTAGCAGCAGCAGAAATAGAAATTACCATTCCTGAACGAGGGAATTAATCAGTCTGAAAAAAAATTCCAAATAAAAAACTACGATTTTGGTCTTTGGGCAAAGATTATGGAAAAAAAGCAAGGATTTTTTCTAAGAGATATTTGAATATATGAAAATAAGTTAATACATTCACATAAAAAAACTTTTAACCTAGACATTATACTCATGAAAAAAGTGTCTCAACTAAGAGCTGTAGCCTCAGGGGTAATACTCTCGATCACATTTGCCGCTCAGGTGAATGCTCAAGTCTTACCAGACGACAACGAATTCGTTTATGTTGCTATGGATCTTCAAGGTGT
>JBLIKG010000055.1:0-11025 GCA_047636255.1 Roseivirga sp.
ATTTTCTGACTTCTAACTTCTGAATTCTAACTTCCGTCTTCCGTCTTCCAACTCTTAGACCCTTCGTGCCTCAGGGAAAGAAGGCTTTTCATAGTTGCCTCTGCAGTAACTTCTGACTTCTGACTTCCTACTTCCTACTTCCTACTTCTAACTTCTAACTTCTAACTTCTGACTTCCGTCTTCCAACTCTAGACCCTTCGTACCTCAGGGAAAGAATGCTTTTCATAGTTGCCTCTGCAGTAACTTCTAACTTCTAACTTCTAACTTCTAACTTCTAACTTCCTACTTCCTACTTCCTACTTCCTACTTCCTACTTCCTACTTCTAACTTCTAACTTCTAACTTCTAACTTCTAACTTCTGACTTCTAACTTCCGTCTTCCCACTCCCAGTTTATTTCAGCTTCTGCACAATTCGATCAATACTTACAGCCAATTCAGCGTGATCGCTGGCTGAATTCTTTTTAAGCACATTGCTCATCAATACTGCGATGTAAGTACTGCCATTCGGGTGTTCCACAATGGCTACAGAATTCATGAAATTATCAACGTTGCCCTGGTATTTGGTGCATTTATAGCCTTCTTCTGCCTTGCATCGATAAAGGCTACCTGACTTAAAGAAAACCGCGGCCTTAGAAAGTACACCAGCCGAAGCATAGCGGATTCTACGATCCGTCATATAAAGCATTCGTTTGATTTCAAGGCTGCTTTCTAAGTCGATTACTTTGCCACGTTCCATGGCAATAAAGAATTTTAATAAACCTGAGGGGGTTCCAATGCTGCCTCCTTTTGGGGTAATATAATAGTCTCCACCTTTGGTGAAAAGACTTCCTAAGCGCCATTCGTTTTCTGTAATATTCAGTGTCCTTAATGGATCATTGACCACAGAGATCGCAACACTTGAGAGTTCAGACTTGGCTGTATTCTTAAAGTAGTCATTGGCGGTGTTTTCCGTTATGATGGGGTAGGCTCTTCCAAAAGCCCTCATTAAAATGGCTTCCCGCCAGCAAACACTAGCAGCTCCATTATTACTGACAGACATCATGTGATCGAGCCACTCATAGAGCGTAAATTCATCACTTTCAATCACAGTTCTTTTCACAAGCTTTAAAGAGGTGGTGTCGAAGAAAGGAACCGTATGTTCATCTGTCATGGCCCATCTGCCGGCCCTGACGATTTTAGTGCGCATTAATTCTTGTCTTTTTTCGAATGAATCTGGATAGATTTTTTCCAATTCGGTAAAGAAACCAGCAATGACGGCTAGCTTTCCAACACTTCCTGGTTGATATCTGCCCAATTCTTTCCGCCCAGCATAGCGGATGGTTTTTCCCGGAGTGATGTCTAAAACTGCGAGAGAATAGTTTTCATTAAGGTTGGGGAAAAGTGCGTTTATCGATTTTTGAAAAGCAGCATCTGCTTGAGGGATTGAGCTTAAACTATCACCTCGTTCTCCTAATAAATTAAGCTTGATGTCATTGATCGAAAGCTGACCGCCTAAAGCTGGTTTACCATCTTTTAATTCTCCTTTCATTACCAACTCAAGCCTTTTGAGTCTTCTGATTTTAGTCAGTTCATAGCCATCTATTGGATAATAAAGCGTGATAGGCGCCATCATTAATCCAATGGAAATGAGGAGCGTAGTGTTTTTTATAAAGGAGATCATAGTTTTGAATCTAATGAAATGACCGTTGTGTCAGATAAATTGGGTGTGATTGATCGAAGATATTCCGAAGCCATGGCTTTCTTGTTTTCAACGAAAGGCCTCACTTGAAAGAGGTAGATTTTATCATTGTAGAAACCTAACTCCACATCATAAGGGCCTTTAATGCCAATAATATTCAATTTTTCAATAAGTTGTTTTGAAATACTTCGGAGGGCATTGAGCCTTTCAAGGTCTAAAATTCTATTGGTATAATTAGTGAATCGTTTTTCGCTACCGCCAGTGCTTGGAATGTAGGTATATTCAGGTTCGCGTGCTGGTGAAAGCAATTGATAGCGATCTTCTGTTTTGATAAGCCAACTTTCACTTGCCTGACCTTCCACCGCACCCCCAACGCCACGGTTGAACGCCACAGTGACATCAATTAAACTACCATTGCTTACCCCTTTGGTAATCATTACTCCTGAGGCGTCTACATTTACGCTTGGAATGATCAAGATCGAAGGGAATACATTTTCTGGGTTGAGTAAATATCTTTGTCTCCATTTATAGCTTCTTTCAGTATATGGCGAAGCCCAAACATCTTTAATTCCTTGCAAAATCTTATTGGCATCCAAAACATTGAAAAGTGTAAGGTTCAGTCCTGCGCCAGAAAAATCCTTAAGGTCTTCCATATTGGTATCGCTTCGGATGAAAACAGGAATAGAACCTAATTCAGCACCTAAAACATCTTTGAACATCTGCTTAAGCTCAGATTGAAAGTCAGGCATTAGAGGCATGTTCTTAATCGAGGCTTGAAGGGTAGCGAGTTCTGCTAATACAAATTTCTCAACCTCAGCTTCAGTATTTCCATCTGTTCGCATTTGCTCAGCCGCCTTAAAAACGGCATTCAGGAATTGCCAATAGCTTTGTCCTTTGCCGGGCATCTGTTGATCAAAATGCTTTCGGAAAATTGAAAATGGAATGACCAAGCCTTCGACCACATTATCTGGGAAGAGCTGTTTTAATTGCCCTAAATTGGCTGCTTTCGGTCCGCTTATTTTCCCCGAGAAAGAGGCATCGACATCTCGCATATTTAGGATTTTGGCATTGTTCAATTCAATTTGTTCGACAGGGACCTCGATTTTTTCTTCACTGCGCTCTTTTTTGGTGAACAGTCCTTTTTCTATGGTGGTCATGTCAGAAGCCAGTTTTAAAATCACCGTTCCCTTATTGGAAACTGCGTAAAAAACTTGTTTACCATTATAAGGCAGAAGGGAATTAAGGTTTTCGTTGGATAACACAGCATTCGGGATACCCAAATTACGGGCTAGCAATTGTACATGCGAAACTAGATTTCCCTCTGATACTGTTACGATACCCGCTACAGGCTTTAGGTCTGCTGGTGGGCGATTGAATACGTAAATTTTATCGCTAGATACCTCGATGCTTTCAGGAGATTCATTGGTGACCACCAATTCGCCCATGGCATAACCAGGGTTGAGGCCGCGAATCGAGCTTTGGTTCTCGATTTTTAAAACGTTGTTAGAAAAACCTGCTTGCATCGAAAAGAAATCTCCGATTATAGAAGCAGAGCTGCCTAATTGGAGTAGGATAGAGGCCCTTACTTTTTCATCTATAAAGCCTATGGCCAACGGTTCGAAACCCGCAAATTGATTGACTGTGGTTTGATAATTGGCACGTACCATACCGATTCCCCATTCCACCGCTTTTCTTGCGCTTTCTCCATAATTCCCTAAATCTCGAAGTCTAATTGACTTATCCGTAAAGGTGAGTTCCTTTGATAAAAGCTCCCATTCCCACATTTCGAGATAGCCAAAACCAGCGGCTGCTTGAGCAAGCGTATGGATTTTCAGCATTTGCCCCTTGAGTTTATCGGGTTGCCAAGCGGCTGCCTCTGTATTGATTATGGTTTCTAGTTTATTAGAAAAATCGATCAGTGCCAACCTTCCTTTCGCACTCAGTTTTTCTTGGAAGGCGTTTCTGATTTGAAGTGCTATCTCTGCTATTTTAATGCTTTTTGTATAGGCTGTTTGGGCGTTTGAGTAATCGTTGATAAAAGCGTTTAGTGCTAGGTTGATGTTACTGCTAGCAGGAAGCGGCTTCAATAAAGCCTTCAATGCACTCATGTCGACTGGCGCATAGAGCTTTTCCATGTCTTCAATCAGCCTCTCGAATTTGGTTTTCATTTCAGGTTTTATTTTACCCTCATTTTGAGTCAGAAAATCCTTAACCCTTTTTTTATCAGTTGACTCTGGCTGGCCATGAAGCTTGATCCTCAATCTCATGAAAGGAGCATATTCATCAGCAATCTCTTTCGAAATGGCCCTTACGCTTAAAGAAATGTTGTTTTCTGAAGCATGCGGAATGTCTTTAGCGCTTTGTCTGATTAAGAAAAATTCCTCCTTGGCCAACTTATCATTATCCAGAAGCCATGCAAAGAACTGAGTACCCCAAGCATCTTCATCCTCAGTTTGATAAGCTCCACGATAAAACTGGGCTTTTTCATTAATCCATCCATTGTCATTTGCTCTTAGAAACTGCTCAATCTGATACTGTTTCAGTTGCGAGTTATGAGTGGCGGCATCCCAAAAGACCTCGTTATCTGTTTTAGATAGAATCTGACCTAAAAAGATATGATTCGATTTCGCTAAGGCTTCTACTTCGGGTTTATACCGTGCGCGTTGAACACCACCAATTTCAGCACATCTTTCCTGAGGCAAAACTATTGATCCATCAGTACAAAACCATCTAATATCGCGATAAGGGCCACGTTGGTCAGTTTTGAACTGTGCAATCATGGCTGAAATCTGCTCATTGGTTGCGCTTTTTGAGGCATTACCTTGACCAAAAGAGTTTAAGGGAAAAAGACAAGCGAGAAGAAGGATATTCAGTTTGTAGAAAGTATTCATTTTTGTTGATAGCTGAGGCTGATCTTAATTTACTGAAATATAGAACAGCGTTTCACATCTCACATTAATCTTTGATTATTTAATTTGGCGCTCTAGTTGTAAGCCCAATCCAGCCTAAATTCAAAGCTTTAAGCTGGATTGCATTCAATTATAATTTCCTGCTAACTCTAATTTTATTTCATTTTCCAAAAGTATTGATTTTGAGACCATCCTTGACTCTCCATTGATAAGAGTGAATTGACCATTAACATTGGAGAACTTCCTATTTAGGTATTATCTATAGATTCCCTTCATTTGCATAAAATTAAACGCATGTATAAATCATTGCATTCATTTTTATCCAATCGAGAGAGTCGTGCGGTTGGAATGGTCTTTATGGCCTTGGCTGTGATTTTTGGTGCTTGGGTGACTAGGCTACCAGAAATTAAAGAACGCTTGAACTTAGATGAAGGCCAATTAGGCTTGGCACTCTTTTTTATGCCATTGGGTGCAACAGTCTTGTTGCCTTTTTATAGCAAAATCATTCAGAGAATAGGAGAAAGACGATCTACGCTACTTGGGATTCTAAGTTTTTTAGTGGCGATAATATTGCCGATTGCTGCAAGAACCTATGTGGAATTAATAATTGGTCTTTTCGTTGTTGGACTAAGTATGGGGATGACGGACGTGGCAATGAATGCAGTGGCTGTTGAAGTGGAAAACCAGAAGAAAAGAATCATAATGTCAACCTGCCATGGGTTCTTTAGTATTGGAGGAATGATTGGTGCTGCTACGGCTTCAATATTCATCGCTTTGGGTGCTAATGCATTAGTGCATATTGGTTTATGGTCAGTGGTTCTAGCGATTATGGTCTTGGTTGTTGCAAAGGATCTGCTCAATTCAGACGAGCAACATGCCGAAGCGCATGTTTTTAGATTTCCACCCAAGTCTATTTTAGGCCTGGCCTTGATAGGTTTCTGTATCATGTTAAGCGAGGGTGCCATTACGGATTGGAGTACCATCTATTTGAAAGATAATTTGGATGCACCTGCTACGCTATCGGGTCTTGGCTTTGCAGGTTTTGCTGGTTTGATGGCCCTAGGCAGGTTTTTTGGCGATAATCTTATCCAGAAATACGGCAATAGGCTGCTAGTGCTGATAGGCTGTGTATTAAGTATTGCGGGCTTGCTAATACTTCAAATTGATCATTATGGTTTTGCCATAGCAGGTCTGAGCGTTGCTGGTCTGGGTTTTTCCGTGATAGTCCCCATTCTTTTTAGTAGCGCAGCAAAGCAACCAGGGGTGAAGGCATCTGTTGGTATAGCTTCGGTTGCCTCTTCGGGTTATATTGGGCTCCTTATGGGGCCAGTCATCATTGGTTTTGTGGCCGATAGATGGGGATTAAAAAATGGTTTTTTGTTCTTAGCAATATTGACTGCCATAGCCTTGGTACTCACCGCGTTTTTAATCAAAAAACGATAGCGTTTCCTTCTTTTTTAATACAGTGCTTATTTTATCCTAAGGGCCAATTCTAAGGCTATCAAACTTGGCTTGTCCAATTCTGTTTTAAGCATTTCGGCTTCTTCAGTAAAAAGGCCTACACCAGTTTTATTGATAAAGTAGTAACCATTCTCTTCGTAGACACTGTCTTTGGTATTCGATTCGGGTAGCTTAGCAATTGTAGCCAAACGTTCTTCGAATTGATTGAGTAAACCAGAAAAACGATCGTTAATGGAAGTAAAAGCCATTCTGAATTCAAAATTTGCGATGATACCATCATAAATTTCTTTCTCATTCGATTTGGCATACTCTAGGTACTTCAAGATGAAGTATTTGAACTCATAATAGGCGTAATAAGTACCTGCCAAATTGCTCACGTGATCGAGATAAACTTCATAGTTTTGGTTCGATTTAGACTTGTAATAATCGAATAGATCGAGAGCCGCTTTTGTGCCGAAGTAATAAGCGTTCCACTCATCCATTAACCCATAAATTCCATTGGCTTGACTACCCAAAGTATTACTTCTTGGAGTAATGTAAGGCTTGAACCTGAAGGTCCTGAGGGCTTTTGGAATCTCATTGCTGATTTTGTTACTATTGAAAACAGGGCTATGCTTTACCAGAAAGGAAGAATCTTTATTGATATAAAAAGCGGAGTAACTTTCCTTAAAGGTATATTCACTATCGCCCTGAGCTTTCAGTAATGAGTACGGTAACCGCGAAGTTAGTCCATGCATTGATTCATGTACAACGGTATTAAGCGCTTCCATTATGCCTTTTTCAGAATTATCAGATACCCAAGAAGAAGGTGATTGCTCGCCAGAAAGATTGAGGGTTATTCCATTGAGTTGATAACTAGAGGGCAAACTGTAAAGCAGCCTAAGCATTTCGGAGCTTTCAGGTGAATATTTATCGAGGTATTCGTAAATCTTCTGTTCGGTCGTGTTTTTTCTTTGACCAAAAGAAAAGAATGAACTTAAAAGGATAATGCTAGCAACAAAGACTGCGCGGGAAGATAAATTCATGTACTGAAAATTATAAAAACTAACGAAGTGATTCTCGATAAGTTATTGAGCACAAGTAATTAATGACGATTATTTTCTTTTCAATGCTATACATTCAATTTCAAGTCGAGCACCAAGCGCTAAACCACTTGTTCCGAAAGCGCTTCTAGCGGGTTTATTCTCTCCAGTAAAATATTTGATGTATTCCTTGTTGAAATCTCCCCATTCACTAATATCGTCCATCATCACTGTGACTTTAATGACGTCATTCAGTGAAGAGCCATTGGCTTCTAAAACGGCTTTCATGTTTTCAATCGCTTGTTTGGCTTCCGCTTGCAAACCACCTGGCGCTAATTCTAAAGTACCCGGCAGATTGCCCACTTGCCCAGCTAGGTAAATGATATCGTCCACAATCACGGCATCAGAAAAGGGTAAGCCAAGTGGTTTCATCACTTCTGACTGAAAGTACTCGAGTGATTTTTCTTCCACTTTGGTCTCTGTAGATATGCTGCAGCTGGTAAAAATCAAGGCGAGGATTAGAAGGATATGGTTTTTCATATTGGGTTGGTTGGTTAAGGTTTGTTTTTAGTTTCAAGGTAACTAGCAACTGAATTCAATAGATTACTATGGCCACTTTCTAGCATCACCAATTCGCTATATGGCAAAAGTTGATGCAGCGGTTCAATGGTTTTCGAATCAAGGACTTTATCATGCCTTCCTATATAGAAAGTAGTAGCGGTTTTGTCCTCGTTAAGTTGGGCTGCCAATGATTTCAGGTTGGGTAAAAAGTGCCTTAAATTTACCCAAGAATGATATACTTGAGATCTTTTGACTTCAGTATCCATTTGACTTTCGGCAAATTTTAGTGTGTAATTGTTCATTAATTTAAACACCCTAATCGTTTTCACTACTGCTTTAAAAACCCATGGATTTTCAATTTGCGTTTTGAATAACTTTCTGAATAAAAAAGGGTAAGTCGTGAATTTGTAGGAAAAATGAGTTGTAATACCATCTGGGGCTATCAAGTGGAGGTGCTTGATTTGCTTAGGGAAAAGCTGGGCGGTAATCATCGCATACTTTCCACCCATTGAGTAACCCATTGCTTCGAAATCTGCAATCTGTTCTTTTTCAAAAAAGGCGTTCAGAAATTCCAACCAATCATTTGGAACTAGGGTCTGCTCTGACTTAGGGAAGTTTGATTTGCCATGGAAGGGTAGATCGAAACAGTACACTGTATGAGTCTCTTTTACTGCTTCGCAAACTTTTTGATAGCTAAATCGATCTTGTCCAAAGCCATGAAAGCATAACAGTTTTTGCTTTCCACCGGGCCAGATAGAATATTCTAAGGTGTAACCTGAAATTGTAATATTTTGATGTCTAATGTTCGACATGCGAAAGGCTTAACTGGGATTTTTGAAAATGAAGATTCAATATGGTTCTACAAGTTGAAATGGCAAAATATTATTCGGTAAATGCATTCGATTGCATTGGCTGTTTTAAAATAATTTAAAATATTTTGTAACAAATATCTGATTATCAACGTCAATAGCTCGGTAGGAAACTTTGGGTAATATTTAAGTTTCCATAGTTTTGCAGGCGAAATGGAAGTAAGGGATAAGATAATAGAGAAGGCAGGCGAGCTTTATATGCAATATGGGATCAGAACAGTGACCATGGATGATATAGCGAGCCAATTGAGTATTTCCAAGAAAACGATTTATCAATTTTTTAAAGATAAGGGTGAATTGGTGAATACAGTAGCAGCAATACATCTCAAAATAGAAGAGCAAAGATTCATCGGTTTGACCGAGGCTGGCGAGAATGCTGTCCACGAATTGATTCTTCTTTCGACATGCTTAAGAGAAAGTATGAGGGAAATGAAAATGAACCTTATGCATGAACTCCAAAAATTCTATCCTAAGGCTTGGAAGATGTATGAGGAGTTTAAAGGAAATGTAATGAAAGAGTCGATCATGTCTGTGATTATCAGAGGTCAGAAAGAGGGTTTTTTCCGGAAGGAGATTAATGCTGAACTGATGGCAATTATGCGGATTGAGCAGGTTCAAACTTTTATCATAGGAAATTTAATACCGAGAAACACATATTCTCTAGAAGCAGTACAAATGCAATTATTCGATCATTTTATACATGGTCTTTTTACAATTGAAGGTCACCAACTTTTTAATCAATACTTAACAACAAACAACGAAAAAAATGAAGAGCAAAATTAACAAATACCCTTTAGTGCTTGCGCTATTGTTGCTCACGGTCACGGTTTCGGCACAAACTGAACTCTCATTAGACAAGGCTTTAGAATATGCCTTATTGCACAATGAAAATGTTTTGAATGCTGAACTTTTGAAGCAAGACGCAGATGCACAAGTGTACGAAACAAGGGCAGACGGTTTACCTCAAATTACGGCAGGATTTAATTATACCAATAACCTGTTCATTGCCAAAAGCCCAATTCCTACTTCGTTTATCACGGGTGATCCAAATGCAGAAGGTGTCACACTAGTAGCTTTTGGAGCACAGCACATTGGTAATTTGAGCATCAACGCGGAGCAAATTCTTTGGGATGGATCCTTCTTTATTGGTCTGCAAGCCGCCAAAGTACTTCGAGATAAAGTAATAATTGACAAGGCCAAAGCTGAAATAGATGTGGTTGAGAACGTGACCAAAGCCTATTATTTGGTTTTGGTCAATCAAACCAGAATCGATTTAATTGAGTCGAACATTTCAACTTTAGATTCAACATTAATTGAGACCAGAAAGCTTTATGAAAATGGCTTTGCTGAAAAAATCGATGTTAGCAGGCTTCAAGTGCAAATGAATAATTTGAAAGCCGAAAAAAGTGGTGTTGTTCAGGCAGTTCAAGCCAGCACAGACCTTTTGAAACTGACCATGGGAATGCCTGTTCAAGACGAGATCTTATTAACAGATGCTCTTGAGACACTAGATTTTAATTATGACGTAAATGAAATTGAAAATTTCAGCCTAAGAAGTAGAGTAGAGGTACAGCAAATTGATTTCTTAAAAAACCTTGCTGAGCTGCAAATCAAGAATACCCAGTCTCAATATGTACCTAAAGTGACATTCAATGCGGGTTGGGGTAGAAATACAGGGTCCAATGAGTTCAGTAACTTTTTCACAAGCACAAACTGGTTCTCCAATTCTGCCATCGGTTTGAACGTGAGCATTCCAGTGTTTGATGGTTTGAGAAAAAAGTACACAGTGCAGCGAAACAGAATTGAACAGGAAACCCTCAACAACCAATATAATTTATTGGTAAACATTCTTCAAAACGAACTGACTACTTCAAAAAATAACCTCGATGTAAGTTTAGAACAGCTCGAAGTGCAAGAAGCTAATATTGCATTAGCTCAGGAGGTAACCAGTATTACTCGCGAAAAATACAAAGCAGGTGTTGGCTCAAACATCGAGGTAATTAATGCTGAAAAGGACTATAAAGAAGCTGAGATCAACTATTTGTCGGCTTTATATAATGCGATAATTGCAAAAGTCGACTTAGACAAATCACTCGGAAAACTCAAGAACAATGACAACTAAGAAACTCAAACATACACAACAGATGAAAGCTAAATCAATCGCTACCATTTTTATTGCCATGCTAACCATTGCGGCATGCGGTCCAAAAACTGAAACATTAGATGCTAAAAAAGAAAACCTAACCACTGCTAGGCAGGATTTAAAAGAAATCAGAGATCAAATCATTCTTTTAGAGGAAGAAATTGCGAAAGAAGATCCAACTTATTTTAATACTGAAGCTGCCGCTACATTGGTAACAACGGTTAAAGTAGCCAGCGAAAATTTTGAGCACAGAATCGAAGTTCGTGGTTCAGTAATGAGCAGAACCAACGTCAATGTGAGTGCTGAAAGCATGGGTCAATTAAAAACAGTGAATGTTGTTGAAGGTCAGAATGTCAAAAAAGGACAGATTCTAGCGACTGTG
>JBLIKG010000056.1:0-11022 GCA_047636255.1 Roseivirga sp.
AAAAACATTAAGACCTACAATGGCGGATCTTGGATCAGCGCCAACAACTTTCAAATCGCATAATCATGTTCGAAGGATTAAAGAAAATATTTGGTATAGGGCCGGGTGTAAATTATAAGGAACTAGTGGAGCAAGGAGCACTTATTGTAGATGTTCGAACTAAAGGTGAGTATCAATCAGGCCACATCAATAAGTCATTGAATATTCCTGTGGATTCAATTCAGGGACAATTGAAGCAGTTTAAAAAGAAAGACCAAGTGATTATTACTTGTTGTGCTTCAGGAATGAGAAGCGGCAGAGCAGCCAGCATTTTAAAATCAAGCGGTTATACGAATGTATATAATGGCGGAGGCTGGGCAAGCTTAAAATCGAAGCTTTAAAAACTATTTACAAGAGTAATTTTAGTGTGTAGAATTACGGAATAAAAAAACCAGCCTCTCGGCTGGTTTTTCTATAATCTAGTTTCTAAAATCTATAATCTCCCCATCACTTCTTAATACCCGGTAAGTTCAGTGGCTTCTCTGTATGCCAATTCATAGCAGGTGCTTTTAGTTTACGAGGATAAATCTCATCTAAAGTATTGCCTTCATACAACCTGCCATTTTTCATGACATGAGAAATAGTGTTTGTATTGCGAATATTCTCTAGTGGATTTTTATCCAAAATGATCAAATCAGCCAGTTTACCAGCCTCGATAGATCCTAAATCTCCTTCTAAACCTAGCGCGGTTGCACCTAAAATTGTGGCTGTTTTCAGCGCATTTAGGTTGGTCATACCGCCAGAAGCGATTGACCATAATTCCCAATGATAACCTAAGCCTTGTAACTGACCGTGGCTACCCACTCCTGCTAAACCACCATCTTCAACAATGGCATTTACACCTGCAGCGTGTTTCTTAAAAACGTGCTCTTCATCCATAAACCATCCTGGCCTTCTTCGAGATTTCGAAGCTAATTCAGTGTAAGGCGTAAAATAGCTCAACTTAGTATCGTGGTATGGGTTTTCTCTTGAATAGTAATAATTCTCAGCCCAAGGACCACCATACGATACTACCAAAGTAGAAGTATAAGCCATTTTAGATGCCGCTACCGCATGTGTCACATCTCTGTATAAAGGTGCAATTGGGAATGAATGCTCATGACCAGGATAACCGTCAATCATCTGTGTCATGTTCAATTTGAAATCAAGCCCTCCTTCGGTAGTTGGCATTAATTGCTGTTCTTTCGCTGCTTCAATCACCCACTGGCGTTGTTTTCTATTTCCAACCAAATACATCTTAATACTTTTTGTATTGTAATACTCTGAGTATTGTTTCAGGATTTTTTTGGTTTGCTCTAGGCTTTGCAGGTTATATGACCAATAACCAACGCCTGGGCCAGTAGAATACACTCTTGGCCCAAACATTTGTCCCGTTTCTACCATATCAGAGTAAGTCAAAACATCTGTAGTAGCCGTTTGAGGATCGCGAGTAGCAGTTACACCATAGGCCAGGTTAGCTGCATAAACCCATACTTGATTTTTATGGATGCCCCATGATGGCCACATGTGAGCATGCGTATCGACAAAACCAGGAACGATTGTTTTTCCTGTAACGTCTATGACTTCAGTACCTCTTGGTACAGTCAAAGTACCAGATGCACCAACTGCTTTGATTCTTGAATTTTCAATCAAGATATCGCCATTTTCGATGACTTCATCTCCATTCATGGTAACAATGCGAGCTCCTTTCAAAAGCGCTGTTCCTTTAGGCACATCTTTCTTTACTTTTACCTTCACTCTGAATTCTTGAGGCTCGAAAACAGCTGGCTCTTTCTTATCATCCTCTTTCGCCTCTTCCTTTTCTTCATCCTTCTTTTCTTCTTTGTCAACATTAGCTTCTTCCTTCTTCTCCTCTTTCTTAGCTGCATCTGCTTTTTCTTTGGCTTTTGTTGCTGCTGTTACAGAATCAGAAAAAGCCTTAGCGTCATCTAAATCATAAATGAAATGTGCATTACCAAGACTCCAATGCACTTTTTTAGCATCGGCAGACCAAGCAGGAAACTCGCCACCAATAATAGTCAGCTTTATTGCTGGAAAATCAGCTGACTCAGGGCTTGCCACAGAGATAGTTGGCGTTTGACCTAATTTTGGTACCGTAACCACATAAATATCATTATTGATCTGCGCCATGGCCTTATCACCTTCTGGTGCCATAAGTATTACAGTAGCAGATGATGGAGGATTGTTTTCTCTCCAACTGTCATCCTCAGACAATGAAGTATTGCTATAACCCTCTCCAGCATGTGGATTATGATCATCCGCAGGGTTTGAACCATAAGTGACAATCCCTTTGATATTCACTAGTTCCTTCTCATCCGTGCCGTCCCATCGAATGGAGCTTAATCCTTTAGACCCACTTAGATAAATTCTTTCCTTGTCCTTTTTCACGAAGTGAGGATTTCCTCTACCGTTGGTCTTTACAATGAAATTCACATCACCGCCATTCGCGCTGATCCAAGCCAAGTCATCTGCAGAATTTGGCGCAAATGGCCCCTCAGCATCTTTTAGGTTTTGTGCACTTCCTTTAGTGAAAACAATTTTGCCACTCTCGTGCCAAGCTGGAAAGCTGTAAATCGCTGATTCCTTTGTCAACTTAACGGGTCTGGCTTTACCGTCCATGGTGAGTTTGTAAATGCTACCCCCTTCTGTATCTGACCAAGTCACAAAGGCGATTGATTTACCATCAGGTGACCATGTTGGTTGCGCTTCTGTCATATCGAAGCTGGTCAATCTTTTCGGTTCCCCAGAAGGGATATCAATAGTATAAAGTCGATTAAGAGCCGTGAAAACTAGTTTCTTGCCGTCAGGCGAAGGAACTCCGTCTCTAATTTGAGTTACAATCATTTCCTCATTATCAGAAATTGGATATTCGAATTTAAGTCTTGGACCCAACTCTAATTCCACATCTACTTCAAAAGGAATTTCAACTGCACTGCCGCCTGCTACAGGAATCCTCCAGATTTTACCACCATATGACGCTACTAACTCTTTGCTATCAGGTGTGAAAGACATGGCAGGAAGCACACCGAGTGGAGCAATTGATTCTTGATCATCGCGCTGTACAGGATAAGCCAACCAATGCTCATCGCCTGACTTTAAATCACGGATAACTAAGCCCGTTTGCTCTTCATACCTTGATCCATACACAAAATATTTACCATCAGGTGATAATGTGGGTGTAAATGCCGAACCGTAACGAGAAGTAATGGTATTGTTGCTGCCGTCTTCTCGATCGTAAACCGATACTTGATATTGTGGAAGCTGGGCGTTATAATTCCAAGCACCATTTCTACGTGAATAATAAATATATCTACCGTCAGGGCTAAAAGCTGGTTCTACTGTTTTTAAGCTAGCGGGCTCTTTAATCAGTTGAAATCCGCCTCCACCATCTTTGTGGTACATGAACAATTTCAGGTTTCTTCTTCCTCTAGACACCACTAAATAATCACCGTCAGGTGACCACTCGGCAGATTGCATATTTTCATTGCTGCTCTTCGTGATTTGCTTGGTTTCCTTTGATTCCAAGTCCATCGTCCAAACATTGTCATTACCGCTTCTATCCGAAGTGAAAACAATGCTTTTACCATCAGGGCTGTAACGAGGTTGTGAATCGAAAGCCATACCATTGGTTAATCTTGTTGCTTTACCACCGGCAAATGGCATGGTATACAGGTCACCTAGCATATCGAAAATAATGGTTTTGCCGTCAGGGCTTAGGTCAAGCGCCAACCATGTTCCTTCTTTGGTATTGAATTCTAGGGTACGCTCAGCTTTTAAAGGCAATTCTTTGAATTTCTCTTGACCTGTGGTGTCTTGTTTATCGTCTTGCCAAAGGCCTTTGGCCATTGAAACATTGCCGATTAAAACCAATGCTAGCATAAAAATGCCAGTTCGATTCCAATATAGCCATGCCCATTTTGAATGATGTTTGAGTTTTTGCATATTTTGGTTCTTTAATTTGAGTAAAAAATGACAGGTAATTTAATGAATTAAAAAAAGTAAGCGCACGAAAAATATATTTAACATTGCGATAAATCAATAAATAAGTATGGCACAGCGAAAGGCTACTGGATCGACTAAACCAACTACCAAGAGAAAAGCACCTGTAAAAAGGAAAAGCGGCAATAGCGGTTTTAGCTTGGGCAAGTTTACGCTTGGGATGATTATTCTAGTTGCTTTGGGCTACGGTTTTTTAGCCTTTAAAGAAGGGCAGTTAATCCCATCATTCTTTCAGGAACTAGAAAGCCCGATTGAAAACACAGAAACACCTCAAAAAAAGGAAAATACAAAACCAACTGAGAGCAAGCCAGTAGAACGACCTAGCGTTCAAGCCGAAAAGCCAAAGCTGGATTTCGATAATTTTGACCTTTATTTTGTCAAAGCTTTTGATTTTGCTTGGCCTGCTTATGAAGCCAATCAAGCGATAATAGAAAGACCTTATTATACTTTGCGCTACAGTGAAGAGCATGAACAAGCTTTATGGGTTGCGTATATGCTAGCTGCTGACAGTTTAAACCAAAAGACTTTTGACCGTAAGGATGATTTCCGCAAGGACCCAAGGATCAAAACTGGATCGGCAGATTTGGCCGACTATAAAGGAAGTGGTTTCGATCGTGGCCACATAGCCCCTGCAGCTGATTTCTCATATGACGAATTTGCATTAAGCCAGTCCTTCTATATGAGTAACATGAGTCCACAAGATCCCTCTTTCAATCGTGGAGTCTGGAAGAAATTAGAGGAGCAAGTACGTGATTGGGCTAAAAAAGACCGACAGATTTATGTGGTAACTGGGCCTGTTTTAAATAAGAAATTTAAAACAATTGGCACAAATGAAGTTTCCGTTCCTGAATACTATTATAAAATCATTCTTGACGTTCGTAAGCCTGAAATTAAAGCCATTGCCTTTCTTATGAAAAATGAAAAAAGTGATGAGGGCCTTAATTCATTCGTTGTGACTATCGATAGTGTTGAAAAACTCACTGGGCTTGATTTCTTTCCAACAATGCCTGATGAAATGGAAAATGCATTGGAAGGGACTATTATGACAGCATATTGGTTTTAGTAATTTCTCTCATATACTTCCCGAAGGGCCAGAAACAAAAAAGGAGTCCAAAATGACTCCTTTTTTGTTTAAGACTACTTCTGTCTCTCAGCTTTGATGACTAATTCATCTTCTCCAGTGTAGACAATGCCCTCCATAGATTCTCCATCGAATTTCATTTCAAATTCAATAGTTTCACCCTCGATTTCAACATTACCTGTCATTACCATTTTTTCGAATACTACATCATCAAGAACTAGAGTACCATAAATCTGGCTCTTAATTGAGACTTCATAGACGCCTTCAGCATTTAACGTAATAGTCATTACATCTTTAAGAGTACCATCAGGAGTTTGTGCTTCATAATTCCAAGTACCAGCAGGGCTGTATTGACTAAGGTTTTGAGCTGAATTTTGCGCCAGACCATCCATTCTTAGATTGGCTGGTGAGGTCATTGAAGGCAAAAAAGCAATGACAAATGCTAAAGCAAAGTAAAGAGTTAGGCGTTTTTTCATTTTGATTTGAGTTTATGATTTCAATTGAGATGCAAGAAGCTAACCATTGGTTGCATCTATTTTAGATTGAAATTTAAAAAGAAAAACAATGAAAAAACAATTGCTTAATTGCAATGCTTGGCCAATGCAATTTTAGCCTCCTCAGACCCAAGGGCCCGTGCTCTACCAAAATCTTGACAAGCTGATCTATTTTGACCTAAAGCAATTTTTAGTGCTCCTCTGTATAAAAAGGCATCTTCGTTATCCTTATCGAAATCAATAGCAAAGTTGTAGTTCACCATAGCGTCTTTGAACTCACCGAGTTGGTGATAACTTCTACCTCTTAACATATAGGCTTCAGACTTTCTGCCATCTACCTCTATTACTTTATCAAAGAATTTAATCGCTCGATTGAAGTCTTTCTGGTTGTACCAGTAACTGCCCATACTCAGGTTAGCGTTTAGGTTATTCCCATCTAAATCCAATATGGTCAAAAAATCAGCTTTGGCTTTATCCAAACGATTCATTTCCTCATAAGCCCGACCTCGATTATAAAGTGATTTAATATCTTTTGGGCGCGTAGCTAAATATTCAGTATACGAGTCAACCGCTTCTTTATAATTGCCTTCGTTAAAAAAGACATCGCCTTCTTTAGAAACATCAGAATTACAGGCAAAAAGGGTTAAAGTAAGAACAAAGATTAACAGATTTACTGTAGTTTTCATCAATAATGATTTGATTGGTAGTTTAAGCTTGCAAAGGTATTCCTTTCGGTTTAATTGAAAAAGATATTTAACAAAGAAGAAGGGCCCGAAGGCCCCTCTCTTTTGAATAGTGTGCTTTAACACTATCCGTTCAAACGCGGTCAAACGTCTTAACTCAAAACAACACTAGTCATATTGCAAGCCCCGTACCAAAAAATAAGCCATTGATAAACAATGGCTTATAAAGTCTTAAAGTTTGTTAAAATGTCATTTTGAGAGAGATATTCCCAATATTATACTGCTACATCATTTTCACGAAGCGCCTGATTGAGTGAAGTCTTTTTGTCAGTCGACTCTTTTCTCTTGCCAATGATCAATGCCGCTGGCACATGAAACTCTCCAGCAGGAAACTGTTTTGCGAACGAACCAGGTATAACGACCGATCTTTCTGGCACATATCCTTTGTATTCAACTGGTTCTGGCCCTGTAACATCGATAATCTTAGAACTTCCTGTTAAGGTCACATTAGCACCTAAAACGGCTTCTTTACCAATTCGAACACCTTCAACCACAATACAACGTGAGCCAATAAATGCTCCATCTTCAATTATTACTGGTGCCGCCTGTATTGGCTCTAGTACACCGCCAATACCAACACCACCACTTAAGTGTACATTCTTTCCTATTTGAGCACAACTTCCGACAGTAGCCCAAGTATCCACCATTGTACCCTCGTCTACATAAGCGCCAATATTGACATAAGATGGCATAAGCACCACCCCACTTGCTATAAATGACCCATAACGCGCAATAGCATGTGGTACAACCCTCACTCCTTTGGCAGCATAGCCTGTTTTTAATCTTATCTTATCATGAAATTCAAATGGCCCAACTTCGATAGTCTGCATTTTCTGAAGCGGGAAGTACAAAATCACAGCCTTCTTTATCCACTCATTCACTAACCAACCATTTTCGGTAGGTTCTGCTACTCTTATAACACCACGATCAAGGTCTTCCACAATCGTCTTGATCGCCAAAACCGTTTGTTTATCTTTTAATAATTCCCTGTTCTCCCAGGCTGCTTCTACTAACTCCTTTAACTCGATCATAAATGCTTTTGAAAATTTCTCTAAATTGGATTGTTAATGAAAAAGACCAAGATAATTATCGCTTCGATACTCAAACCGATTGACGATACACGCATGTTTGAGAAGCTTGGCCTTTCACTGGCGAAAACAAATAAATATGAAGTTAATATCATAGGCTTTATTTCAAAAAATACCCTAGATAACGATTCTATTACTTTTTATTCTCACGGCCCTTTTCAAAGAACTTCAATTTTAAGGTTCCTTTCTTGTTGGAAAGTTTTTAAATCATACATTAAATTAAAACCTGATGTTATCATATGTAATACACATGAATTACTGATAGTTACATTTCTATACAGAATATTATTTGGCGCTAAAATTATCTATGATATCCGTGAAAACTACGTCAAGAACATTAAGAATACCAATGTATTCAGCCCTGCACTAAAACCATTTTTGGCAGCCTATGTTCGATCAAAAGAATTATTGACTAAACCATTCTTCCATGGTTTTATGCTGGCTGAAAGAATTTATGCTCAGCAATTACGCTTTGTACCTAAAAGCAAATCCGTTGTTATTGAAAATAAGTATTTCGGTAAAGAGTTAATCGAAAAGCGAAAAACAGAAAAAATCAAAAAAGATATTACTCTCCTCTATTCTGGGACAATTTCAGATTCTAATGGCGTATTTGATGCCATAAGAATTACAGAACAATTACATGAACTAGATTCGTCCATAAAGCTGAAAATCATTGGTTACTGTGCCTTAAAGAGAGATTTACTTCGACTAAAGGAAAGCGTTGAAGGTAAAGACTTCATCGAGTTGATTGGTGGGGATTACCTGGTTCCACACGATCAGATTGTAGAAGAAATTAAAAATGCTGATTTCGGATTTGTACTTAAGAAGCTTAATCAGGGCATTAATGACGATAAGTTACTCACGCGCCTCTTTGAATATACTGCCAACCATTTGCCCATACTGCTGTTAGAGAACCCTACTTGGATACAGTTCTGTGAAGAGTTCAATGCGGCCGTCACATTAAACCCTGAAAAGATTGATGCTGAGACCCTATTACAGATGATGAAAACATCAAATTTCTATACAAAAGGAGACACCAAAAACAGCCTCTGGATCAGCGAAGAAACTAAGTTTTTGGACTTCATATCAACATTCAATTCTTAATTTTAGATTTATCTAAAAATTATTTTACATACATTCAACTACCTATATTACAATAAATTAACCACCATACTTAGAAATTTAGTGTCTACGTATATTTTTTTTAGACAATTCTAAATAGTATATTCGCAATCATAATTGAAGGAAAGAATTTCCAACCCAGAATTGATTGCTATGTTAAGCTTTGTTGAAGAGAATTATTTGAAGGCCATTTACCACCTTTCAGAAAGTGGTAAACGTGCAGTAAACACCAACACTCTGGCAGATGAAATGAAAACCGCCCCGGCCTCTGTAAGCGACATGGTCAAAAGACTTGCGCAAAAGAAGATGGTCCAATACCAAAAGTACAAAGGGGTTAATATCTCAGATGAGGGAAAGATTAAAGCCTTACATGTGATCAGAAAGCATAGACTGTGGGAAGTCTTTTTGGTAGATAAGCTTAATTTCCATTGGGACGAGGTGCATGAAGTAGCGGAACAGCTTGAACATATTAAATCCCCCCTATTGATCAAGCGATTGGATGAATTCCTTGGCTTTCCGAAATACGATCCACACGGTGATCCAATCCCAGATGAAAATGGTCAATTGATAGAAAAAAGGAAAGACCCTATTTCAGAGCTTGATTTAGGAATCAACGGCATTGTAGTGGGTGTAAACGATTCGAGTACTTCTTTTCTTAAGTACTTGGATAAGGTGGGCATTTCTATTGGCTCAAAAATTCAAATTAAAGACAGAATGGAATTCGATGGTTCAGTAGATATTATCATTGATCATAAAAAGTCTATTACTATTTCTCTAACTGTCGCTCAAAATATTCTTTTATCAGAAGCATGAAAAAACTCCTGTTCCTTCTCACGTTAAGCATTTTACTTTTCAGTTGTGGTAGCAATAATGAAAAAAGCAATGGTAAACTAAAAGTGGTCACCACTACTGGTATGATTGCCGACATTATCAAAAATGTTGGATTAGATTCAGTAGAAGTTTCAGCATTAATGGGCCCAGGCGTAGACCCTCACCTATACAAAGCCACTCAAGGTGATTTGGGCAGACTTCAAAAAGCTGACATTATCTTTTACAATGGCTTACACCTAGAGGGAAAGATGGGCGAAATATTCGAGAATCTGGAAAGAATAAAAACGGTAGTACCCGTGTCAAGGCAATTAGAAGCAGACGTTTTACTGACGGATCCAATTTACACCGGTGCACACGATCCTCATATTTGGTTCGATGTGAGTATTTGGGCTTCTACTATCAATCAAGTTCTGGCAACCCTAATTGAAACGGACCCAGAAAATGAGGCCTACTATGCCTCAAATGCCCAAGTCTATGCCAAATCCCTCAATGAGCTTCACCGATGGGTTAAAAATGAAATTGCCATCATTCCTGCAGATCAAAGGACTTTGATTACAGCGCATGACGCCTTCAACTACTTCGGAAGGGCTTATTCCATAGAGGTAAAAGGCTTACAGGGTATTTCAACCCTTTCAGAATTTGGGTTGAAGGACAGGGTTGATTTGGTAAACTTCATTGTAGAAAGAAAGATCAAAGCTGTTTTTGTTGAGACTTCAGTTTCTGAAAGGAACATTAGGGCCATAATAGAAGGTTGCCAACAAAAAGGACATGATGTGGTCATTGGAGGCAAGCTCTATTCTGATGCCATGGGCGCAGAAGGTTCTCCCGATGGTACCTATATAGGCATGGTAAAGGCCAATGTAAATACTATAGTGAGGGCGTTGAAGTAGTTGGGCAGTTGGGCAGTTGGGCAGTTGGGCAGTTGGGCAGTTGGGCAGTTGGGCAGTTGGGCAGTTGGGCAAAAGAACTAATCTAATATGAAAGACTTTAAAGAACTTGAGGTTTGGCAAAAAGGGCATGAGATGGCAATCGAAGTATTTAATCTTATCAAAACCTTTCTTTCTGAAGAGAAGTATGGCTTAACCTCTCAAATGAGAAGAAGTTCTCAGTCCATACCAACAAACATTGCTGAAGGATGTGGTAGAAATAGTCAAAAAGAACTTCTTCGATTTAGCAGTATTGCTATGGGTTCGGCATCAGAACTTGAATACCAGTTGATCATATCAAAAGACATTGGTTTTATAAAACCTCAAGATTATACGGACATCAATGGGAGGCTGCTAACCTTAAAAAAATGCTGAATGCCTTTATGAAGTACCTAAAAACCCAAATAACTAATTCCTAACATCTAATTATGAAGATAGAAGCTCAAGATCCTGCGGTTGAATTTCATGACTTAACAGTTTCATATCACAAGAAGCCGGTGCTTTGGAATATTGATATGACACTCCCAAAAGGGGCATTAATCGGTATTATTGGCCCCAATGGAGCAGGGAAATCCACCCTTATAAAAGCGGCTATGGGTTTACTTCCTTTGGCTTCTGGATATGTCAAAATGTTTGGGCAGACTTTAGATAAAGTCCGCCATAAAGTGAGTTATGTCCCGCAACGTGAAACGGTGGATT
>JBLIKG010000057.1:0-10864 GCA_047636255.1 Roseivirga sp.
GGGAGACGGTCCCGATGCTTCGGGACGAACCGCATCACCATCTTGGCAAAGTACGATTTTCGTCTACTCATAAACAGAAGCATTAAAGCGTCTTCCATTTTATGAGCGGGAGACGGGATTCGAACCCGCGACCCCGACCTTGGCAAGGTCGTGCTCTACCAGCTGAGCTACTCTCGCTTATTTCAGTACTAAAAATTCGCTCTTCTTGCGAATTGGAGTGCAAATTTAACTAAGGCCATGAAATATGCAACGCGTTTGCCAAAAAAATAATTAATAATACTCTAAGGCCTGTATTTTGATAAAAGAGATGCCCAATACGGCTCAAACCATGTCTCTCTTTCTATCCTTAAAGGAAGTAATGGTGAAAATTAACGCTGTTTAGTGCGTGATCATTCAATTCGGGCTGAAGTCTCTATGTCTTTCAGATAAGGCACAAGCGATCTGAAGAACTACTTCACAGGGGCATAAGGATTTATTTCTCTCAGCTTTTCCTCTAAGGCGCGAAGATCTTTGATCCTAAGCCAACTGACTCTGATTTTATGCTTGATCATCTTGTCCTCACTGTCGAGGATATTAAGGCCAATGTGCAAATGGTCGGTTTCGTAATAGCTATCGAAGTTGTACTTTGTAATAAGTAGTGATTTTTCCTTCTTCGAAAATAGTTTTTTAGTGTTGACCACTATGCCGTTTTCCGCTTCGATTGCAGTGAGGTATATGGGCCAATTGACAAGGCTAGACATAAAACCAAAAACAGGAGCAAAGGCTACCAAAAGCACTAAACTCGTCATATCTGGAGCAATAATATATTTATAGACAAATATGAAGACTACGAATAAGAGGTAAAAATAAATCAAAAACTTGAATCGATTTACCTTGCCTTTATTGCTGATCTGTTTCATAATTTTGGTTTGAAATTCTAATGGTAAGGTAGTAAAAAGACACTATCCAAATTTAATTTTACTGGTTAAATCCCAAAGCACTACCCCTATACTTACTGAAATATTGAGCGAATGTTTAGTGCCGTATTGAGGGATTTCTAAACAAGCATCAGCCACTTCGACCACGGCATCTTCAACGCCAAAAACTTCGTTTCCAAAAACCAAAGCGTATTTTTTTTGGGGTGATACTTGGAAAGCTTCCAAGGAAATACTTCCTTCTGCTTGCTCTACTGCCAACACTTCAAACCCTTGACTTTGCAGCCTTAGACAAAGGGCAGCTGTATCTTCAGCATATTCCCATTCCACTGATTCTGTAGCACCCAAGGCGGTTTTATTGATTTCGCGATGAGGGGGTTGTGCGGTTATTCCACACAGATATACCTTTTCGATGGCAAAGGCATCGCCTGTTCTGAAGGCTGAACCCACATTGTTCATGCTTCTCACATTATCGAGCACTAAAACGAGAGGCAATTTTTCAGAAGTTTTAAACTCCTCCACACTCATTCGGTCGAGCTCGTCATTCTTAAGTTTTCGCATAGGCCGAAATTAAAAAAAGTATCAGGCTTTCACCCGATACTTCTCCGTTTAAAAATGATGTATTGTCTTAAAGTGTCCAGTCGATTCCCAAACTTACAAAGCGCGGCAACCCAACACGAATACCCTCTGGTCTTCTGGAGGCAATAAAGCGCTGATCTGTTAGGTTCTTCACCGTGGCATTAAAGCGAAGCTGCTCTACTTTAGGTAACTGATATATAAGGACTAAGTCTGTTAATAAGTATTCACTGATTTTACCAATTCTACCATTGGCACTTGGAAGAGTAGTGTTTGCAGGATCTGTAAACTGATCTCCAACAAAAGTATTGGTGATTCTAGCACTCAGTCCAAAAGGTGATTCTATGGTAATGGCAGAAGATAAAAGCAACTGGGGAGCATAAGGAGTTCTATTACCGCTGATATTGCGCAATTCTCCTTGAATATTCTGGAATCGGTCACCATTAAATTCAGCTTTTTGGTAGGTAGCAGAAACATCAACCATCAAGTTGTATTTTACTGATTTGACTTCTGATAAATCAAAGTTAATTGAAGTTTCAAGTCCTTTGTGCGTGGTTTCTCCACCATTGATCAAGCCAGTCCCAGCACCGCCTGATGACTCTGAAATAGGAATAATCTGGTTAGAGAAATCAAGTATAAAACCTGTAAACTCAGTGTACAAGCCCTTTGTGATCACAGTCCTGAAACCAAGTTCGTAATTCCAGCTTTTTTCAGCTTCTAGTTGTAGTACTACACCCACAGCATTAATGGCATCTTTAACCCTTGGAGGAGCAAAGCCTCTGTGCAATCCCCCAAATAGATTGAAATTAGGATTGATTTTGTAGTTGAAACCAAGCCCAGGTATTATTTGAGAGACAGAACTGTTGTTCACAAGACTAGTATCGCGAACCACGCCTGAGAAACTATTTCTGAAAACCTCTCTTTCGAAACCGTAAAATTCAGCTCTAAGCCCAAGGTCAATCGTTAACTTATCGTTGATTTTCGTTTTATTCTGTACAAAAGTACTGAAGGCATTACCAGTTCTGTCTTCATCGGTAACCAACTCGCCAGATTCTGCAGTTGGAAAGCTACCATTGATTCTTTGCTCATATCCCTTCTCGTATAAGTAGCGATAGCCAGCCGTCAATTCATTTTCGAGGCTGCCCAAATTGAAGCTATAATTTATACGTTGCTCAAATCCTGCTACTTCGAAGCGTCTATTTCTATTACCCGTCCCATTTCTCATGTAAATAGCGCCACCGGGTATAGAAGTATCTCCCCATATAACACCCGTTTGATTAGAAGCATTGGGGTTATAGGAAAAATCCTGTCTCCTCCAATTTCTGGTGGTATTATAGGCATAAGCCTGCGTCTGCAAGTTCAGGTTTGGGTTGATGCGGTAATCGTGAGTAATGCTAAAGGAATTTCTTTCTAAGTTGAGCCTATCATCGGGTGCAATTCTAAGAAAATCCTGCTCTCCTTCATCGAAAATTGATTGGGTAATGCCCACATAGGTTGAATTAGAAGTCTCTCTATAGATACCAAACTTTACGGCAATTTTAGATGCCTCACTTAATGAAAAGAGCATTTTTCCCGTCAAGTCATTGATCCTAAATTCGCTCATCCCAAGGTCATCTGCTTGTTTTCTCAAATAGTTGATTTGTACCCCTGCATTTCCAAAAGTATTACCGTAACCTAATAAGCTACTGAAATACCCGTTTTCACCTCCTTGCATTTTTATTCTCAATTGTTCGTCAGCAGGAGGGTTGGCTGTGATGTAATTTACAACACCACCGATTGTACGAGGACCATATAAAATTTGTCCACTTCCTTTTAGGACTTCCACACCCTGCATTCTGTCTATTTGTGGAGTATAATAGGAGTCTGGCTCACCATACGGATTAAGTGCCACAGGAATTCCGTCTTCAAGAATCAATACATTACGGCTTCTGTCTGGATCTAACCCACGAATACCGATATTGGTCCTTAGGCCTGCGCCTTCCTCTTCCACCACATGCACACCAGCTATTCGCCTGAAGGCTTCGTTTCCACTAATCGGGTTTAACAATTTAAGTTCACGCTGACTTACAAAACCCACTGAACCAGGGATTTTTGTAAACAATCGGTCACGTGTAGCGATGATGGTCACTTGAGGTACTTCAAAAACATTTTCTTGAAAAGTGAATGCTAATGAAAGTTGCTCATTTGAATTAATGGTGATGGTCTGTCTTATTTCAATAAAACCAACAGAAGTTAGTTTCAAGATGTAATCCTTTGGCTTCAAATTTTCTAAAAGAAAATTGCCCTCTAAGTTAGTGATGGTGCCCATTGATGTGCCTTCAATTGCCACGTTGGCATAAGGAATTGGAAGGCCTTCTTTATCCAAAATAGATCCTTTTACAGATCCTCTTCCTTCTTGAGCATTAATCATGAAAGATGGACATAAGAGGCATATAATTAAAATGAGGCTGTTTTTATTGATTGTCATTTTTTGTTTTACATAATATCGAAGCAAATCTATTTCTTATTTAGACTTAATCCAAATAAGAATAACGAAAAAGTAAGGACATTTCTATCCTTACTCTTTATATCTAACCTTCACAAGAACCATCAAAAATGAAAGCAGATAGTTATGATTTTGCTGCCTTCTGCAACAAATTGTCATTTAGCTTTTTGTTGAGATGACCAAATATTTTGATACCTGCCAAAATCTTTTCGGATCTGTAATCTCTAAATATTTGATATTAGATTCATTCTCGTCTTGAATGATCACATAAGAATCAGCAGGATGCTCCGATATCAATTGAACTTGTGATGCTTCAATTGGTAACTTCTGAAACTCTCTGATATCAATTTTGATATATTCTTCATCGTTCGCGGACTCATTCAAGTCAATTGTTCTACCAAGGCCCAAGAACCCACCTTCTTTAGTTACTAAACCACGATCCTTCAAGTCTTTATATGAACCTACCGCATATCGCACTGTATTCAGGTTATCGTTCAAACCACTTAATAATTCAATCTCTTGCTCTTTGTTTGAAATCATTCTTACCTGTGTAGCAGATTGAATTTGTACTGAGTCATAAAGTCCTGCAATTACTTGAAACTGCTCGTCTTTCATTTGAATTTGATCTTTTAGATCGATGATCAATGCGCTTCTTTCCTCTAAATCAGCAGTCAATTGGTTGATCCTTTTTTGGAAACCATTAGTTTTTAAGCTTGAGTTTTTAAGTTTTCCGTTGAGTTCTGCTATGGTTTTATTAGACTCGTCAACAAGCGTCCCAA
Organism: Roseivirga sp.; assembly: GCA_047636255.1. Lineage (GTDB taxonomy): Bacteria > Bacteroidota > Bacteroidia > Cytophagales > Cyclobacteriaceae > Roseivirga. The sequence continues at coordinate 4,755 of JBLIKG010000057.1, forward strand.
TCATATCAAGCTCTTTAATCAGCTTATCCTTGCTTGGTTTTTTGCCAGATTCGGTGGCTGCTACTAGCTCATGCTTTTTTACTATGGCTGCAACTTGGCCTTCTACTTCATTCATTAAATTCAATACTTCATTGAATTCATTTTCTTTCGAAGCCAATTCCGATTTCATTTGCTCAATCGATGCTTCTTGGCTTTTTAGCTTTGTTTCTTGCTCCTTGCTGCTGCAAGAAGTAAAACCTATTGTCACAAATCCTACGATGGCGAGTAGCATCGTGGCCTTACTAGTTCTTTGATTTTTCATGGCTACTATTTTTTTAAAGTTTATAATCACTGTGTGACCTTCCTTTTGCCAATTCGATACCAGAAAGAGAAAAATCCATAATTAATTGATTTTCAGTAATTTGAATGCCTCTAAAATAAAAAACGCTCTACAATTGAGAGCGTTTTTATCAAAATGATTTAAATTTTTTATGAATAACGGGCTATTCTTCCATCTCTTTGAGCATTCGGTAAATAGTGGATTGACCAATGTCTAATTTTTGGGCCACCACCTTAATGTCATCATCATAATTTTTGAGATATAACGTAACAATACGTTGGTTGTATTCTTTCAGACTCATTTCTTCACCCGACATTTCTGAGATTATGTCTCGAGTTCCGAATGTAATGTCATCAGGAAGAATAGTGTCGCCTTCAGCCATTACTACGGATAATTCGACTACTGATTTAAGTTCTCTAATATTACCTGGGTAAGCGTATCCTAGCAATTTTTTGCTAGCATCGGAGCTTAACGCTTTAGTTTCTAGGCCATTTTCTTTACAAAAAGCAGCAATAAAATACTTTGCCAACATCAGCACATCTTTACCTCTCTCTCTTAAAGGTGGTAGTTGAATAATTATCCCGAATAAACGGTAATACAAGTCTTCTCTAAAGTTACCTGCTTTCACTTCTTCCAATAAATCGCGATGAGTGGCTGCCACAATTCTGCAATTGATCTTTACGGTTTCCTTACCTCCAACTCTAGTCAATTCCTTTTCTTGCAGCACTCTTAGTATTTTGGCTTGAAGGGTTTTATCCATCTCACCCATTTCATCCAAAAACAAAGTGCCGCCATCGGCTTGTTCAAATTTTCCTAAATGGCGGTTGGCTGCTCCTGTAAAAGAGCCTTTTTCGTGACCAAATAATTCACTTTCCGCCAATTCCTTTGGAATAGCGCTCATGTTAACGGCTACAAAAGGTTTATTCTTTCGATCTGAATTGTAATGCACCGCTTTTGCGACAAGCTCCTTACCAGTACCTGTTTCTCCATATATGATCACAGAAATGTTAGTTGTGGTTGCCTTTTTTATCAAATGAAAAACCTTTTTCAGTGGTTCACTCTGTCCAATTATTGAGTTTTGAAACTCATATTTTTGTTCAACTTCTGACTGTAAAACCTCAATACGTTCTTCTAAGGATGATCTATCCCGGATGTGCTTGATCACATTATGAAGCCTGTCTTTAATGTCTTTCGTTTTCGAGATATAGTCATATGCGCCACTTCTGAGTAAATCAACAGCAGTATCAATCTCACTCTGCTCGGATATAATAATCACTTTGATTTCGGGTGCTTGCTCTTTAATTTTTAGAAGAAGTTCCTCGCCATTAAAATCTGGCAAACGGTAATCAAGGGTTATTACCTGTGGTCTTTCTTTTAGAGCATCAAGCAGGGATTGACCATTTTCAAAGGCTCTTACTCGAAAATCGGGATTAAGCTCGAGAGTATATACCAGTAGTTTACGATACCACTCGTCATCCTCAACAACAAAAATGGAAAAAGAAGCTTCGTTCATAATCAAATCTACAAAATGAATATTTCTCTAAATTATTTAATTTGCAAAAGGTAATAGGAGGGCATAAAAAAACCCGAGGTTAACTACTCCTCGGGTACTAAACAAATAAACTACTAACTGTATGAAGAGGAACACTCTTTTGTGTCCCATAATTTCCTTTTAACTTTCAATTAGAAGAACGCTGATCACTTAAAGATGTTTCAACAATTTCTTCAGTTTTTTAGTTTTTTCGCTATTCAATGCTCGATTACAATACAAAGATCGTTTTAAGGGCTGAATTAGTTCTATTTTCAAAATTAATTTAACGTTAATTAACTATCCACTTACATAATATAAGGCTCGTGAACAACTAGCAAATCAGTCAAGTGTATTCTATCCAAATTTTAGATTATTGGCTCATCGTCCACCTTAACTCTACAAACGATATTTGAGAGCCTGCCGATTGCATAGTGGGAAAATTAGATTCAAAAAAGTCACAAGTACGCCTTGAGCTGTCTTAATGCCAATGTTACTTGATTCTTGAAAGAAGAAAATGTGGTTAAAAGAGTGGCATTAGATTCGTTGCTTTCTGCTCTTCTATGCAGTTCTTCGCGTTGGCCACTCAATTCTGGTATTCCTAGATAGTCAATACTAGGTCTGATTTTATGTAAGATCTTTCTAGAGACTTCACTATCATTAGCCTCAAGCGCCACGGTTAGTAATTCTAACTCCAAAGGAAGGGTTTGATAAATTGTATCAAGCAATTCTCGCATAAAAGACTTATCACCTCCAACGGTGATTTCTAGCAAGCTCAGGTCGATTTTCAAGGTCACGTCTTTTGATGTTAGCTGGGTTATTCTTTTTGAAAGCATTTTTAAATCAATTGGCTTCTGTAGCCATTGCCAATTGCTAACTTCTTCTAATGTTGAATGCCTTTCACTGGAATCACATTTTACGAAGATAAAGTGATTCTAATTACCCTGGGCTCTGTATTCTTTAATAACTTCAATTCAATTTTTTCTCGACCATTTTTAAATCTGAAATAACTCATAAAAAATCATGAGTGCTAAGGCTCCCTAATAGCTCTTGTCTAGAGCTAAATACCTCAATTTTAATTGATTTGGACATTAAAAACTCATTTAGGAATAGACTTAATATTACTCCTGTAACTGACTTCTAATCAACTGATATACTTCATTTTTCTCACCACAGTGATATACCAAAAGCTTCTATTAGTATAATTGTAGTTCCTTTGTCTGCGAGCAAGACTCGAGTACTTTGCAAAATTGTTCATCAGTCATCACATCCCCTGAATAAGTAAGTTTCAAATTCTATTTTCTATAATCTGTTTCTAATCCACGAAAACATAATTCCGTTACATTAATTTTTAATATTAAAAAGTATAGAAAGCTCTTTGAGAACTGAGATCTTAAATCAAGTAGATTTACAAATCATACTTAACGCTGAACAACCAATAGCGCTTTTGGATGTAATATTCAAAAGTACTGATAAGACTTTCTGAGAACGAGTCTCTTCGAATCCCTGTAGTATTGATTAAATTCATTCCCTCTGCCTTAAACTCCCATTTGCTTTTTTCTTTGCGATAGGTGAGCTCTGCATTCAGCAAGTCATAAAAAGTTTCTGTAGAATTAGACTTGTTGATGTACTGATTGTATTCGTAATCGATATTGAATCTAAAGCCTTTAAGAAATTCAATGTCTAGTTCAACGTTTGGTTTGTGATTTTGGAATTTACTTTTCTGATTTCCTCCTTCATAACCGCTAAGTGTTAAATCATACCCAAACTCAAATTGAAAAACCCCTAAAAATACCGTTCTAATTGATGCCTCATAAGTCTGACGGAAGTTGACATTTTGATTGGCAATATCGCTGATCTGATTATTGCTTACACTGCGATTCCAGTTTGCAGCTACGTTGACGGTCCAACTATCAAATCGCTTATCTGAACTAACATAGCCTGTTAAACTCTCATTTGCCATTGCAATATTGATGGGGCTATTGACCCTTTCCAGTCCATTGAATTGAATGATATTTGTAACATCATCGAGACTCCTTTGGTATGACATTCCTCCATAAACGTTGAAGAAATTATACATGTTGAATTTGAAGTAGTTCAAACTGAAGTTATGATACCAACTGTTTTCAAGATTTGGGTTACCCGCAAAAAGTGAATTATAACTATTGACTAAAAGGCCCTTCGCCACATTCTGAATATCAGTAAAATTGGCTCCAATATTATAGGCTAAACTTAGGGAATGGGATGATCCAAATTGGTATTTAGCATTCACAGCAGGTAAAAGCAGCGTTTTGTTAAATCCTTCAACTTCACCATTTTGAGTATTCTCAACATCATAGTAATGCAAATTCAATGCAGGTGAGAATGTTAATTTACCCAACTTGGTTCTATACATAATCCCAGCATAGTAGTCTTGGAAAGTATAGTCTACTAGGTTATTGAAATCGACTCCACCAACTGCATTTTCTGTATTTGAATTCAACCTTTCTATCATCCCTGAGCTCAAAGATTGGCTCGTATAGTTATTTCCAACTTTGAAATTAATGTGATTCGTTTTGTTCAAAATTCTGTAATAATTCAGTGCGGCTTCTTGCTTGTTTGTACGCACTTCTTTGAGTTGAATTAGATTGAATGGTGACGAGCCAGTTAAAGGCAAAATCGAAGTAAATGGTTGCTGGCTGGCCATTAAATCATATGTTGGGTCTTGATTCTGGTATTGATAAGAGGCTTCGAAAGAGAAAACGTTCTTATTATCCGGTGCATAAAAACCTCTAAGTTGTTGCTCAACAGAGACAGGTGCCTGACTTGTCACCCCTGTTATTAAGTTGTTTGAATTATTGAAATTTGAGATTTGATTTTCACGATTACTGATATCAGACAATCGACTGAAGATGCTATAATCCAATTGGAGACTGGCATTAGGCGTATATTTTGCCGCAAACTTCAATAGGCCTAAATCACTTTCGGCTTGTTGTGTAGAAGTGAGGATTTCTTGATTATTACCAGGCTGAAGCACGTAAGATCTTAACTGACGCGAGCCGAATGTATTATTCGTTTTGGCCCCAATTGCGAAACCAGAAAATGAAATTTTATCATTAGGTCTTAAGTTGTAGTTCAAGGCAGCCAGCTGATTGTTTAATTCTTGGGCATTATTCCTTTCGGCCATTGGTATTCCTAGCTGATTAGAACTTACTTGAAAGCCAGAACCCGCTCTGCTAGATAAACTCCCGAACCCTCCATTGAACCTAAAGAAATCGCTTGTAGTAAATGCCAATTCACCAACATTATTAGCGTCTGCAATAAGATTAATATTGGTTTTAGGATTGTAATAAAAAGCATTGGCATGCCCTCTGAATCTGCCTTCAGGCCCACCACCGAGTTCAAGATCACCAAAAACTAAGTTCTTTTTGTCTCCTTTTAACTGAATGTTGAGGGCTAATTGTTCACTGCTATTGACCCCACTTAAAGGACTAATATCGTTGAAATTCTGAAGCACTTGCACTTTATCCACCACATTGGCTGGCAGGTTTTTGGTGGCTAATTTTGTGTCTCCTTCAAAAAACTCCTTTCCATCTACTAAAAGCTTATCGACCTTTTTCCCCTGAACGGTGACCTCGCCATTTTCATCCACTTTGAATCCAGGCAAATCGGCAAGCACATCTCCTAATTTGCGCTCATTCCCTTGCGTAAATACATCGGCTTTGTAGGTGATGGTATCACCTTGAATGAGAATTGGCATTTCAGTCACCACTTCGACATCGCCTAGTTGCTGAACATCATTTCTAAGTGTGATGAGGACAGGAACACCCCCATTATCTTTCGCTGTAAAAACCTTTTCGTAAGGTAGAAAGCCAATAAAACTGGCTTTGAGCTTGTAAACTTTGTTTTCCTCTAAGCTCAGGCGAAACTGCCCTTGCTTGTTGGTTACTCCAAAAGAAGCGATGGATTTTTTAACTGTATCCAAAGCCAATACATTGGCAAACTCAAGCGGAAACCCTAGTGAATCGCGTACCTCTCCCATAAATGCCACTTTCTGCTGACCAAGCAAAGCAAAGTTCGAGAGCCCAAACATCAAAATGATGACGGTTAATAACTTTTTCATATGAATTTGATTTGACCTTTAGCGGGGATTAATTGCCTCCTATTTTGATTTCCATTTTATGAGCCTTGCCACCATCATTGCTGAATTTCTTCATCATTTCTTCAGACTTTTCATCTGTAATGACTTTCAATTCCTCGCGGTTGACTCTTTTGCCTTTAGAT
>JBLIKG010000058.1:0-10791 GCA_047636255.1 Roseivirga sp.
TTGCTCTTTACCGTGAAATAATTGATTCAAAACCTTGAAGATACTTAAGCCTATAGCCTCGGTCTGCTTTACTTGAAAATATTACTCAAAAAGCTGTCACTTCTAGACAGGTGGCATCTTGAGCAACGCCTTGGTCACTTAATAGAAGCGTGCCGTGCATAGCCAAGGGCAGATATGTGAGTTTTATCAGGCTTGGACTTACAGCATAAAAAATAATTATTAAACTGAATAGTAGAAGAACTAAATGTCAATTTAGGATTAGGCTAAGTTTCCAGGAATAATCAACTTGACTTCAGTCCCTTCGCCAGGACTAGAAATAATTGTTAGCTGACCTTCAATTGCCTCAACCCTCTCTGCCATATTTCGTAAGCCAAATCCCTCGCTTTTTTTTGTCTGGTCGTATCCTGCACCGTCATCTTTTATAATGAGCACAAAATCCGTGGAATTGTCTACAGTCACTTCGAGATTGTCGGCCTCACCATATTTGAAGACATTGGTTACAGCTTCTTGAAAAATCCTGAAAGCATGCAGTGCATTATTACTAGAAGCCATAGCATCGTTCCCAGTCCAACTGAAATGTATTTGTCCTTTATAAAACGATTTAGATTTATACAGCACTTCTGAATAAGCCGATTTTACAGAATTATTTAGGGTCAGCGCGATTCCAAATTTATTTACGAGCATTCTGGTCTCTTTTATGACACTATCAAGGTGATGATCAATTTCATTAAATCCTGCCTTCAAAGCGGGCTCCATATTTCTCATTTTCTCTTCGAAAAGGAGCCGGATACCGATCAGCATTTGACCTACACTATCGTGGATATCCCGCGAAATCCTTTGCCGTTCTTCTTCCTGAGCCAAAAGGATCACGAACTGATTTTTGAGCCTTTTTACATCTATTTTTTTTTCAGCAGATATCTGCATGGTAATATCAATCATCGTTCCTTGAAGCTCAGTATCCGATTGCATACGAGCATTAAGTGACACCCATACCTCACTACCATCCTTTTTTCTTAGTCTTACTTTATGATTGTCCACAATTTGTTCATTCATACACGTCATAAAACAAGCATCACGTTCCTCAGTTGTAAAAAAAATAATATCTGTGGGTTGGTTAAGTATTTCTTTTTGTGTGTATCCAAACATTCTCGCAAATGAGTGATTAGCTTCTAAGAAACATTTATGTGATGCCTTAAAAATCCCAGAAACATTATCTTCAAACACTTTAGCTTTAGAGGCCGACACAGAATCTTCATAGACCAATCCAGTTATCTCACCATTCGGGTGTTTGGATTTCTGTTCTGTAACCCATTTGATATTCCCATTCTTTGTACGGATACGATAGGTCATATCACTATGCGCAGGATATTCGGCTATCGCCAATGCTTCGTCAAAAACTCTTTGTTGATCAGGTGGATATATGATGCCTTTCCAAGGCACTTTACCAGAAATAAGCTCCTCGTTTTTATAACCGCAGATCTTCTTGGCATTTGTCACATAAAGCGTTTTCCAGTCGCTATTAGCTCTGAATATCATGCCAGGAAGGTTCTCATTCAATTGTCGAAGTTCAATAGCGTCACGATTGAACTTAGTTATATCCTGAAGCAGGATATACGAACCTCCAGTTTCCCCATTTTCTAAGGTATAGGGTACGGCAGTTGCTTTCGAAAGGACTTCATTTCCATCTGCTTTCACAAACCATAATTCACCAGAGGTGCTCTTACCTAGTAATCTCCGTTCTACTTCGGCATCCATTATGGAGATATCCATCTCTCGCATAAGAAAATCTGTAGCTACTTTCCCAATTAAAAACGCTCTTTCGTAGAGACTTAGATCACAAAAAGTGTCATTTGCATCTAAGATAATTTTGTCATTATCAACTTTTAACACGCCAATTTTATGGAGATCTAATATTTTTTCAAAGTTAATTTGATCCATTTTGAGTGTTTAAACGAAACAGTTTTCTAAGTACTGAAATTTATTTAAAGCTAGAAATACTTGTTTTTTGATTTATACGAGATTCACGTAATCCTTCATTTTTACTGAATTACGTAAATCACGTACTAAAGAGAGTGGTAGGTATCGCAGTTTTACATGATGTTTGGAATTACAAAATCAGTGCCTGTTAGTGATTTCACCGAAGAGTACCGTCAGAGACTACTTGCAGTCTTAAAATGGCTTTCTGTCTGTTCTGTGATTTTTGCTGCTTTAATTTTTCTTGCTGCCCCAGAACTAAGAATGAAAATATCGGCTGTTGTGGGTTTATTTATGATTTTTTCTTGTCTCTATATGACCCATCGTGGATGGTTAAATTTAACAAGAATCATCATAGGTTTTTTTATACCTACTTATTGCTTTGCAATTATGGCATTTCAAAAGTATTGGATTGGGGTCGATTTAATTGATCCGACGTTTTACTTTACTAATTCGGTACTGCTTCAATTTACTTTTGTATTCCCAAGCCTACTCTATCCTAAGAGAGGGCTAATTTTCTGGTCCAATTCAATTTTCATATTGGGACTTATTGCGATAAGAGAACCCATCAACGAACTACTGGGGTTTCCAATTACAGCTGTAGATAGTAAAATTCAGATCTATTACTTATTTGAATTATACATTGTAATACTAAGTGTGTTCATCTTATTATATATTTATTCCAAGGATAGAAAAATCAATTCTCATAACGTAGAAAATGTTAAACTCAACAGTCAATTAGCGCAAAGCAAATTTTTTAAAAGAATTTTCGATCTGGATTTGATGAGAATTGACCCAGTACTGAAAATTGGTGCCTTTCTGAGAATTGCGAAGGAGACATTTAACGTTGAATATGTCTTTATGTCCTTTGCTGATAACGATGGAAGCACATTATTTGATCAAAAAAAAATGGGCACTTCTGACCTTAAGCTGACCCCACAAAATATAAATGCCCTTACTAAGCATGTAAGTGAAAATTCACTGATCTGTTATGACCAACGCACTATTTCTCAACTCAATGATAGATTGGAATCAGAGGCAGGTTATACAACCTATTACGGACATTCGATTTTCATAGATAAGATTTTTTATGGAGCTGTACATTTAGCATCAAAAACAAGTACTGATGTCATCTCGGAGGCTGAAACCCAACTCTTTCATAGTCTGACGATTCACATTCAGAATGAGATTCAAAATAGAATCAGAGAAGAAGAAAGTATCCGAAATGAGCAATTGGCACTGATTGTTAAGGAGACGAGCAATGCAGTGGTGGTAACAGATTCTAATGGGCACATTACATGGGTGAATAAAGGGTTCACCACATTAACCGGATATGCTATGGCAGAAGTGCTTGGTAAAAAGCCTTCCACGATGCTACAAGGACCAGATACTGACCAAAATGAAGTAGATAAAATAAGAGCTGCGATGCAATCTGGGGAAACTTGTAATGTACAGTTGCTCAATTATGCTAAGGATGGAAGAAAATACTGGTTAGACATCAGGGTGGTGCCGATTAAAGATGAGAAGGGGGAAATCAAACAGTTTATCGCCATCGAAACTGATATCACGCAGCTAAAAGATCAAATGACTGAAATAGATCAAAATCGGCTCCAGCTCGATCACATAGCCCAGAACTTAAAATATCAAACAGAAAAACTTGGATTGGCACTATCCACAGGCGAGTTGATCGCTTGGGAACTGGATACATTAACAAATAAAATGCACTTCTATCCTGAAGGTAATGAAAAGTTATTCTTCGCAAGAGATGAGCGAATACATGACGCCAACACTCTTATCAATGAAGTCATACATCCATCGCATCGACAAATCTGCATCAACCAATTGAACACACAAAGCAGAGAACAATTTCAGTGTGAATTAGAAACGATAGGAGGTAGTGGAGCAGAGAGCTGGAAGCATATGACAGCCCGGCCCACCGAATTTGATGATGATGGAAAAGTCACAAAAATAACCGGCATCTTCCAGGATGTGTCCTGGAAAAAGCAAGCAGAGGCAGCACTAATTATTGGTCAGGAAAAAGAACGAATTAGAGTAAGTAGGGATATTCATGATAGTGTAGGACAGATGCTTGTCGGTACCAGAATGGTGCTTTCAGAATATTTGAATAATGGGGGGGAAGAAATCCCTCTGGAAGTAGACAAATTGCTAGAAACGTCTATTAGAGAAACCAGGCTTATCATAAATAACCTGGGTGCAAGCTATATGGAATCCAATTCTTTCTATGACGCAGCAGATCGCTTAATACAGAATTTGAGAAAACTATCACCTGCTAAAATGGAGCTGCGCTGGACAGGCGAAAACAGAATAAATCAGCAAAGAATCGGCATAGAAATATTCCGTATCCTCCAGGAGGGGTTAATGAACGCTATCAAATATTCTCACGCTACTAACATCAGCGTAGACGTAATAAATAAAGCGGATATTATTTCTGTGAAAATCTCCGATAATGGAACAGGATTTGAATATGCGCCTAATGATAATTCATCCGGATTTGGTCTCAATAATATGAAAAATAGGGCGAATAACATAGAGGCGGATCTGAAGATTGAAAGCGAATTGGGCGTGGGTACTACGATTAGTATTAAAAGATTTTTATAGCTCCGGAGAGCCGAATGGCATATTCAGAGCAACTCAATTAACTAACATAATTTTTAAACTTAAAAAAGACATATGTACGGAATGGTTAACAAAGCAATCCAAGAGTTAGTAATCACCAACTATGGTACTTCTACTTGGGAGCAAATAAAAGAGAAATCATCGTTTAATGATGAATTTTTCGTCAGCATGAAGTCCTATCCCGATGACATAACCTATAGCCTCGTGGTATCTGCTTCGGAAGTTCTCAAAATTTCTCAAGAAGCCGTTCTTGAAGCATTTGGTGAATACTGGATTCTTTATACTGCAGATGAAGGATATAAGGAGATCTTAAATATTTATGGAAAGACTTTATCGGAGTTTTTGGGTAATCTGAATCTTCTCCATGAGCAGATAACGCTCGTCATGCCTAATCTAAAACCACCTAAATTTTCAGTAGAAAATGGCGGTGAGAATGCCTTTATATTGACTTACGAAAGTGAAAGAGAAGGCCTCAAGCCAATGGTTCGTGGACTGTTGATAGGGTTGGGTAAAAGATTTAATGTCGAACTTAACGTCAAGGAATTAGCATCGACTCAAGCAGAGAAGCGTATTGGTAAATATGAGCTTATCTGGTAGGTAATATTAGGATAAATAGTAGTTAGAGATTTGGAAAGCATGCTCACAGATTTAGAAGAGGGAATCCTACCACTATCACTGAGATTTGATCTTGATGGGAGATGCATTTCTTTTGGCCGTCTGTTTAAGAAATTAACGCCGAGCCTAAGACGTGGATCTTTCATTGATGAAATCTTTAATGTAATTAATCCAGAGAGTTTAAAGAACATAATCCCTGGAGGCGTCCAAAAGTTAGCTTTAGAAATCAAACAGAATTCCTTAAAGCTAAAAGGAGAATGTCAACTCCTGGAAGACCATTCAATATTTACCGTCTTATTCCCCGAAATTCAATCCATTTCGGACTTGGTCGGAGTGGGTGTCAATATTGGTGATTTTCCTAGTTATTTACCCATTCAGCAGTTAGCGTTTATGCGCGAAACAATGCAGATGGGACGCAATGAATCCTTTCTTTTGATTGAACAACTGGAAAAGGAAAGAAGTAAACTTTCCAATCAAAAAAGGCAGTTGGACTTAGCCCTTATCACTGCTGATGTAGCGGTTATTGAATTTGATCCTGAAACTAAAATGGTGAGTACCTACTCGCCAAATAATTTATTAAAAAAGTATGGATTACCAAACGAACTAAAAATGCCTTTGGCGGACTTTATGAAAATAGTGGCATCCGACTTTCAAAAACAATTTTTAAGACGTCTGGAGGAATTTAGAAGTAAAGTATTGTCTAATGACACATTCGAAACTCAATTAGTAGCTGAAGGAACTGCTCCGGAGTGGTGGCAAATGGATTTATTATCGTCAAATAAAGATGCATTAGCACACGGGGTTTTGACCAATATCAAAACTCGGAAGGAGAAGGAAGATGCGATGATAAAAGGCGAAGAATCCAATAGGCGAAGGTTCTCGCTTCAAGTGCATGACCTATTGTGTCAGAAGCTCGTGGCTGTGAGAATGATAATGGATATTCCGGTCATCGATGAATCAAAAAAATTGATAGATGAACTTATATATGACAGTAGAGCCATAATTAACACGATGGATATTAGCTTTCTTGAGGAAGCAAATGCTCAGCAGGCTTTTAAAAAGTACATAGACAATACCTCTCGAATATATGAAGGGAAAATTACATTTTCATGGGTTGGTGAATCCGATATTTCACCATCTAGCCTAGCGTTTAATATTTTCCGTGTATTTCAAGAGATCATGTTTTATGCCTTGGTTCAAGCATCCCAGGATGTAATTATAAGAGTTGAAAATAAGGATGATTTTTGCATTATGATAACTGGAATCCGGATAGAGGAAGAGGAATTAGTTAAGCTGAAGGCAATCGAACTTGAGCTTAGATTACCAGAAAGGAAGTCTGAGATTAAGGTTATTCTCAAGGATGACATAAAGATTGAATTATGCATTCAGCTTTAGGACAAGTGATCCTATAAAAAAAACGATAAACTAAAATCAGGTGGTACGCTTGCAGGCAATTTTTGAAATAATTAAATTCAGTACAAGTTTAATTGTTGTTTAGTGAACCAATAATACGCGCTCATGACAAAATATTATTTACAACAGGTAAAAAAGAGTAGAACTCAGATTGGTTTTTCTTTCTCCATTTGCTTTTTTGTCATAGCAATGTGTTTCTTTCTATTGCCTATTTCTTTGTTGACAATCGGAATACAATGCTTCCTGATATTGCTGTCTGCAATTACTTTTTGGTCAAGTAAAAAGGAATACTTGAGGCTTAACCAAATCATTCTAGGTTATGGGTTCATAGTGCCAATGACACTATGGCTTTTTATAACCAAATACCAACTAATAGACATAGACTTCAATTCATGGAACGAATATGGCATCGTTCTATTCTTAGCGCCTAACATCGTTATCCCTTCTATTATATATGAGAAACGAGCTGCTAAGTACTTTTTGAACCTAGGCATACTTCTTCTCGCAATCGTATTTTTTTCGTCTGTTGGACCATTTTTTAAGGTAAGTTTTTTTGAATCACATTCAGAACCTTTAACGTTTCATTTTTTTGAACTTTCAATGGCATATGCATCCGTTGTGGTTGCTTTTGTTTTGGACTTGAATAAAAAAAATCTATCAAAATTCTACCTGAAACTTATAAACAATGATGAAAGGTTGGAAAGGAAAATTGCAGAGAAGACTGTATTGCTTCAAAAAAATGCGTTAGGATATAAAAATATCTTAAATATTACACCTTTTGGAATATGTGTTGTCGATAGTAGCTTAAAACTGATAGAGGTTAATATAGCCTTCTCCCAGTTGACGCAATACTCGGAAGATGAAATCATTGGGTTGCTATCTATAGATGACCTAGATAAGCATTTGGATCGAAAAGGTTTAGTTGAATTTTATCAAAATAGTATCAGTGAGCATGAGGTCACTTTTATTGAAACAGAATTAACTAGAAAAGATGGGACAGTTTTTCCTGCTGCAGTATCATTAGTAAAAGTGGGGAAAGGAGTTGATACAATGTACTATGGGACATTTAGCGATATAACCAAAAGAAGGATAACCGAGGATCAAATAAATAAGCAGCAAGAACATTTACTTGAGGCACAGCGCATTGCTAAGCTTGGTAGTTGGCAAGTCAATATAAAAGCAAATCAGGTGTTCTGGTCGGATGAAGTTTTCAGAATATTTGGGGAAGAGCCATTTGAGGTCACAGTCGCAGATTTTTACGCATATATCCATCCGGACGAAAGGGCGGAGGTCCAGCGTCATTTTGAAAAATGTGCAGCAGAACAAAGAGAGTATAACATTATCCACCGGATTATTACTAAAACTGGTGAGATAAAATGGGTAGAAGAAATTGCTACTTTCCACTACGACTCTGACCAAAATCTTTTGTTTGCAGATGGGACAACACAGGATATAACGGAAGCTGTGCTTTATAAGCAAAACTTAGAATTGGATGTTCAAAAAATGAATCTGGCACTCAAAGGAGGAGATATCATGGCATGGGAGTACAATATTAATACAAATCAAATGGACATATTTCCCAGTGATTTAGAGAGTAGTCATACACCATTGGCGAATATCAAATCTTTAAACGATATATATCAATATCTTCATGAAGATAGTCAAAATCAAGCCTTAAGGAGAATTGAAAAATTGGATGATGGCCTTTCTAATACTGTTGTTTTTGAATCGCAGATAAGGGATAGCAGCACAGGTTATAGGTGGTATTCATGTTCTGTCAATGTACTCGAAAGGGATGAAAAAGGTAAGGCTATTAAGTTATTTGGCGTATTTCAGGATATTGAGTCCAAAAAGAATGAGGAATTAATAGAAATCAGAGGTCAAGAAGAAGAACGTGTGCGGGTATCAAGAGACATTCACGATAGCATTGGGCAAATGCTAGTAGGCACGCGCATGAGGGTAAATTCGAATTTAGATACAGCCTTCGAACCAAAGGAACTGCAAGCATTTCATCGCGAAATTGATGAACTGTTGGATCTTTTGATTGGGGAAACAAAACTTATTATCAATAATTTAGGGGTGGCCATATTTAACAATAGGGACCTGAAAGAGACGCTGGATCAGTGCGTAGAAAGAATGAGTAGAATTTTTCCTGGTCAAATAGAATTTAACTGGCAGGGAAAAAAGAGCATGGCAGATGCTAAGAAAGAATTAAATGTCTTCCGTATTTTTCAGGAATGCCTCACAAATGCCATTAGGCATGCTGATGCCAGCAAGATTGAAGTCGACATTCGAAACGAGGATGGGGAATTCTTGATGCAGTTCAGGGACAATGGCAAAGGTTTAGTAGTGCCCGTGGAGAAGTGTGAATTTGGCCTAAGAAATATGATGGAAAGAGCTGAATCTCTTAAAGGACACTTACTATTCGAAAACGATAATGGCACGTCAATCACGCTTAAAATTGATTGATCATTCGCATCTACCATCCGGTTAAGTGATTTTGTTGCTACAGTAGCATTTATTCATGATCGCCTTTTTGCGTGTCCTCCGTAGGCTGTTTGATGCTAATCACATATAGCTAGGAGATTATAATTTTAATATGTTTTTGCCTTTAGCTGTCTAGAAGTGCCACAACAAGCTGTGATCTTAAATCGATGAATTGGGCATTCATCAACTCCTTTGATACCGTTTATTGAAATGGTTCATGAGAAGGAGGGCTGGGTGTTTATCCTCATGAAAATGTAGTAATTTTAAAAACTCCTCTAGCGTTTTGCCAACGTTTATCGTTGCAAAAACTTCTTTTGTAGCGCTGGCAAATGCCATTGACCAATCTCGAAATAATTTTTTTTGGTAGTCTCCTCTGAGCACTAATGATACATGATGATGATGCTGGTCTTTCTATATGGAAGAATATATTTCATTGACCTTTTTTTTGTCACCTTCTAATAACTGGATGAAACGATCATAGACCCGAACCAAAAGCCCAGTTACATTGCCCGCTTCATTCCTAGTATTGGCTTCATTCAATATATCCCTTAGCATTTCATTGTATATGGGTGAGCTCTCTTGAATGGTGCAACTGATGTAAAACATCAATTGTGATACTTTATTGATTAATAAAATAGGTCATCAAATAATTTTTCTCTAATGGCGAATTTGACCAATGAAGCCATGTTCTTGCTTCCTGTCTTCTCCATAATATTGTGTTTATGAGTCTCTACAGTTCTTAGACTTATGAATAATTCGTCCGCAATTTCTTGATTAGATTGTTCATCAAAGATTAATTTTAAAATCTCCAACTCTCTTTTACTGAGATCTGCTTCCTTATGCGCACTCTTGCTATCAATCACACTTTGAATTATCTTTTCCTGAACCTGAGAAGAGAAATAGTTATTCCCCTTCAAAACTTCTTCTACTGCTGTGGTCAACTCTTGGGTATTACCTTCCTTCAGGACATAGCCTACAGCACCGGCCTTGAGCATTTTTTTAATACTAACCGTATCGTCCATCATCGATAGGGCAATTACTTTCAACTCTGGGTCATATTTATGAATCTCTTTCATCAGCTCCAGACCATCCATTTTTGGCATGTTGATATCAGAAATGACTAAGTTATATTTTTCTTTTTTGATCAAATTGATTGCCTCAATACCATTGTTAGCTTGATCTAGATCTTCCGTAATATTTTGTTGAATAAATCGGCCAAGAACATCTCTGATGATCTTGTGATCGTCTACTAAGAGTATTTTCATTCCTTTTTTTTTGTTAAGTTATAGAATGTTAAAATTAATTTTCTACGTGTTCTACGTAATATTTAAACGTCCTTTTACGAATAAGTTACCAGTTAATGTATTCGGAAATAATGAGTACCGACACAGTCACTATGATCAAAAACAGTATCGCGTCTAACACTTTTATCATCATCATTTTGATAGCGTTTGTCTTGTGAACAGGTTCATTCAAGTCGCTACTGTTTGCATTTCTATTGGACCTCAAAGAGGCCAATCCTGCGTGAAATTTATCGCTCATAATATTAAAGTTTTATAGTGATTGATCCTTGGAAGGTCGGCTGGAAAGATCTTGCGCCTATACCACCACCTACGCTGACCATCTTGAGTACATGGTAGTTGGCCAATAGAGAAGGTGTTATTA
>JBLIKG010000059.1:0-10738 GCA_047636255.1 Roseivirga sp.
ACGATTCATTCCAATTTAGGCGCTTTGCTTATTTCACACTCCTTTTACTTTTTGTTTGATAAGGAAATATATCTTGCTAAGAGTTTATTTTGAATTTGAATATTTATATATTAATGAATCAATAAATATTAAAAATATGAGAAGTGGTTTATTTACGGCTTTATTTCTAATCGGAATTTGCTTAATAGCTAAGGCCCAAGTTGGAGTAAGCATACATCAGACAAATATTCCTTTCGTTGGTTTTAATTATCAAATCAAGGATAAATATATTCCTGAACTTCGATTGGGTACTGATACCTACTTTGAAAACCTGAGTGTAGAGGCTGTTATGACAAGAATTTTCAAAAAGGATGACGATTTTCAATTTTACGCAGGCTTAGGGATTAGACTAAATACATTTCAAGGGCTGGTTATTCCGGTGGGTTTGAATATATATCCATTAGAAAATAAACATTTCGGATTTCATATGGAATTGGCAGGTATGATCGGTGAAGAGGGCGAATTGTTAAGGGCTACCTGGGGCATTCGTTACCGATTCAAAAAGAAGGATGGCAATTGAAGACAAGGCTGAGGATATCCTTTTTTTTAACCTGAGCTCGACTTAAGTATTGGAAAACCTCTCCAAAAGTTGATATGCCCGTAGCATTAGGAACTATTGAGTTCATGTGAACTATGGAGGAGCAATTTTGGAGCGTTTAAGCAATGGGAAAGCTATTTTACGATCACCTTAGGCTTGTTTTATTAATCGAATTCAGGTTAATAGTGTTAATATAGTTACTTGAATCATTTAAGAACAGATCGCCTGCTACTAAGACTAATTGTCAATAATGACTTGGAGTCTATCCATAAACTTCATTCCTTACCTGAGACCGATGAATTCAATACCCTGGGAATACCAGAGAGTGTTTAGGTCACCAGGAATGTGATTAAGCCTTGGATCGCAGAACTTGCTAAAGATGTGATTGGTCAATACACTTTTGCAATTCAATTAGCAGGTACTAATCAATTTGTGGGTTTAATTGCGCTTGTACTTAGTAATGCAAAATACAATAAGGCAGAAGTTTGGTATAAGTTAGATAGTGCTTATTGGGGTAAAGGTTTAGCGACTGATGCTTTGAACTTGATTTTACAATTTGGATTTCAGGAGCTGAAACTTCATCGAATTGAGGCGGGTTGTGCTATGAACAATGTAGGCTCTGCCAAAGTTATGAAAAAGGCTGGTTTTCAATTGGAAGGTGTAAAACGACAAGTATTACCGCTTAAGTCTGGTTGGTCAGATGCTTTTTCTTATGCCATCTTAGCTACTGATTTGATTTAACTTTATAAATCCAAAGGGATGGGTTGCTCCGTAACAATATAACTTGGAACTTTAAATGAACCAGAAATAAGTAATTCAACTGACAGCAATAGGTTAGTATATGATTTCTTTGAAATCTTTTTTACTACTTAGGGGTTAATCAGAACATACAAAGCTAAAATGACCTCAACAAAGGATACAGCAATACTATTTTTTTCAAGAAGCCTTAAAGAGGAATTCTTGGCTAAGAATGTAGGGCTGAGGGTCAAAGAATTCTCGAACCTTTATCAACTTCTTGTTAAAAAGGCAAGGTCAACTATTGATCAAACCAAGATTCCTGTAAAAACCCTTTTTTCTGATGAACAAATAGGAGATTCATTCGGAGAAAAGCTCGTCAATGGAATATCATGCCTTTTTTCAGAGGGCTTTAATAATGTAATCGTAATAGGAAACGATGCTCCTGAGTTATCCTCAAAGGATTTACTTTGGGCGAAAGGCAGGTTGGAGAATGGGAAGAATGTTTTGGGTAGGGATAGCCACGGTGGAGCTTATTTGATAGGCGTTTCTAAGCATAGCTTTAGCTTGAATTCTATCTTGAGAGTGAATTGGAATACTTCTAAGGTTTATAATGAGCTAAAACTTATTCTTTCTCCAGAAGAATTATCAAAAAGCGTTAGAGATTTAAACTCAGCGTCTGACTTTGAAAGGATTATTCAGAGTACTTCTTCTTGTCTGACCAAGGCATTCAAGTACGTTTTAAAGTCAATCTTTAAGGTTCGTAATTCGTTAAGCCAATTCAATTTCCTTATCCCAAAGACTCTTTGGTTCAAGCAATTTGACTTGAGAGGCCCGCCAACTTTATCAATTCTATAAGCACCATCATTGACATAAATTCTTTTGTCGAATTGAAATCATACAATTTTAAAGCTCATTCTGAAAGATAAATATTATCGAGTTTATCGATAAGAAGCATTTCATATTTGAAAGAAAGAGCAGAGTTTCAACCTTTAAATATCAAATCGATGCCTAAAACATACTATGACCCTAGCGACCTAAAGAAATTTACCAAAATCACCGAACTGCAACCTGAAATGGGGGATAAATTCTTTGATTGGTACGGGAGCGTTTTTAAAGAAGGAGCCTTGACGGCCAGAGAGAAATCATTAATTGCCCTAGCCGTTTCACACGCTGTGCAGTGCCCTTACTGCATTGATGCTTACACAGATGCTTGTTTGAAAAAAGGAGCCGATGAAGAACAAATGATGGAGGCAGTGCATGTGGCAGCAGCCATTAAGGGTGGTTCAGTATTGGTTCACGGGGTTCAAATGATGAATCAACTGAAAGAAAAATTAATGTAGCCTATGACTTTAAAGACATTAAAAAGGCAAGAGCACGCTTTATCTGTTGCAGATAGACAAATTAAGATTTTAAGTAACCATGAGGCCATTGGGATTCAATCGTTCGAGGAAACGATTGAACCCATAGGAATGTTGCCACTAAAACCTATTTCGGTGGATACTTTCCAAATCAATGTAGGTAAAATGTGCAATCAGGTCTGCAAGCACTGTCATGTTGATGCTGGTCCAGACCGTAAGGAAATTATGACGCGCGAAACCATGCAGCAATGCCTAGATGCGCTGAAGATATCTAATGCTACCACGGTGGATCTAACGGGAGGTGCTCCAGAAATGAATCCTGACTTCCGCTGGTTTGTAGAGGAGATTGCAAAAATGGATAAAGGCATTATCGTTCGTTGTAACCTCACCATTATTCTAGCCAACCCAAAATATAACGACCTACCTGAGTTTTTCAAAAAACATAAGGTGAATGTTGTGTCTTCGCTTCCTTCGTTTACAGCGAGTAGAACCGATGCCCAGCGCGGGGATGGAGTGTTTGGGAAATCCATCAAAGCATTACAAATGCTGAATGAGATTGGTTATGGAAAGGAAGGAACAGGATTGAAATTAGACTTGGTTTATAATCCTTCCGGTGCTTTTTTACCAGATGATCAAGAAGTTTTGCAACATGAGTTCGAAAGAAAGCTGAAACAGAATTTCGACATCGTATTCAACGATCTGTACGCGATCACCAATTTGCCTGTCAGTCGATTTTTAGACTACTTGGTCAACAGTAAAAATTACGAAGACTACATGAACGAATTGGTGAACGCATTCAATCCAGCAGCAGTAGAAGGGGTAATGTGTCGTTCTATGGTTTCGATTGGTTGGGATGGCTATTTATATGATTGCGATTTTAATCAAATGCTTGAGATGAAGTTGGACAATGGAGCCCCCGATCATATCAAGGATTTCAACCTAGATAAACTATTGGCAAGAGAAATTAAAATTAACCAGCATTGTTTCGGTTGTACTGCAGGAGCAGGATCGAGCTGTGGAGGTGCTACCGCAAATTAATCTACAAATGAATAACTACTTAGAAACTACTAAAGATATATATAAAGCAGCTGCTGAAACACCAGATGTTGGGTTGTGCTGCACTACTACCCCGGTTTGGTCTTTTCCTGGCCTTTCCATTCCTAAAATTATGCTCGAAATGAACTATGGTTGTGGCAGCACTGTCCACCCAAGGGATTTAGTCAATTCACCAAAAATACTTTATGTGGGTGTGGGTGGAGGAATGGAGCTACTTCAATTCTCTTATTTCAGTCGACAAAAAGGAGGCGTGATTGGAGTGGATGTTGTGGATGAAATGATTGAAGCCTGCAAGCGAAACATGAAAGAGGCTGAAGCTAAAAACGAGTGGTTTGATGCTTCATTTATTGACGTTCGACAAGGAGATGCGCTCAATTTGCCAATCGAAGATGCTTCGATTGATGTAGCTGCTCAAAACTGTCTTTTCAATATTTTTCATGAAGAAGACTTGAAAAAGGCGCTACAAGAAATGTATAGGGTATTGAAGCCATATGGTCGACTGGTTTTATCGGACCCGATAGCAGAACAAACTATGCCCGACAATTTAAAGAACGATGATCGCTTGCGCGGGCTTTGCCTAAGTGGTTCTCTACCCTTAAAAGATTATATCAAAATGATCACTGATGTAGGCTTTGGAACGGTTGAAATCAGAGCGAAGCGACCTTATAGAATTCTACACTCCAATCAATATGATGTGCAAGAAGCGATCTATATTGAAAGCGTTGAAGTTTGTGCTATTAAAGATCCTATGCCTGTTGATGGGCCTTGTGTTTTTACTGGAAGAACTGCCATTTACTTTGGCACTGAAACTCATTTTGACGACCATGGAGGGCATGTTTTGTTACAAAATCAACCATTGTCGGTTTGCGATAAGACTGCCGGAAATTTAGAGGCTTTGAAGGATTCAAATATTTGGGTTTCACCTTCTACCTATTTCTATGATGGTGGAGGATGCTGCTAATCCTATTGTTAATTTAAACCAATAAGAATTTTGACGGTATGTATGTTTATTCACTGCATACCGTTTTTTGTTTCAAAAACCTTGATGAGCCTAAATCTTATTGCTTCTCAGTCTAAAAGTCCTTTTTAAATTTTTATCTTTCCTAAGCAACCCTTATCAAGAAGGGCTGTCTTTAGCTTAGAGATTACGAATTTGGAACCAAAGTATCAAAATCTTCATCAAGAAGTTATCGATGGGTGTTTATTGGGCGATAGACAAGCTCAATATCAATTGTATAAGCTTTATTCTAAGGCCATGTACAATGTTTGTCTTCGCGTTACCAACAATGAAATGGAGGCAGAAGATGTTCTTCAAGAGAGTTTTGTGAGTGCTTTCAATCATATTCATAGCTATAAAGGCACAGCAGCTTTTGGCAGTTGGTTGAAACGAATTACACTCAATAATGCCATTAATGTGGTGAAAAAGAGGAAAATCGAATTTCAACAGGTAGATGATTATACTGATTTTGACGATCGCTACGATACTGATGAAATACGAGATTTTGAATACGATGTTAGGCAAGTGAAAAGTGCTATTGAGCTTTTGCCAGAAGGTTACCGCCTAGTGCTTACATTATATTTGATCGAGGGTTACGACCATAAGGAGATTGCTGAGATTCTTGAAATCACAGAATCCACTTCCAAGTCGCAATTCAATAGATCGAAGAAAAAGTTAAAAGAGATATTAAAACAGCAATTCCAAAATGCAGGATAAGTTAGAGGATTTTATCAAGGACAATAAAACAGCTTTCGATACCGCTGAGCCTGATAATAGGGTGTGGGATAAGATTGATCATGCGCTTGATCATAATAAGGTGAAAACAATCAATTCATCGGTTTGGTATTGGCGTGTGGCCGTTGCGGTATTACTTATTACGGTGGTTTATTTGGCGGCAGATAAGTTTTCGACTAGCCAACCTAAGGTAGCAGCACTTTCTACCCTTCAAGAGTTTGAGCAATTAGAGACATTCTACACCTCCATGATTACCGAAAAGAAAATGGAATTGTCGGAGCAAATTTCGGATAAGGAATACTTCGGTTATTTGGAAGCCGATATCCAGTCTTTAGATGACTTGTACCAGGAGTTGAAAGTTACTTTCGAAGAGGGGCAAGAAACACCACAAGTAAAAAATGCATTAGTGCATTTACTAAGACAAAAACTCCACCTGATCAATAAACAATTAGACATTATGGAGCAGTTGAAAGATCCGAAAGCGACAGACTCGGCTTCTGGAACTAGCTCACTTTAAAAAGGCTTAACTCTACTTCGTTCGAATCTAGAATAGCTCCTTTTTCACACTTCAGCACTCGCTTAGGGTAGTTTTTAATCAAATTATAATCGTGAGTTGCCATTATAATAGAGGTACCTCCTTTGTTGATTTCCATAAAGGTTTGAAAAATCCCATCTGACACTTCAGGATCGAGGTTTCCTGTCGGTTCATCCGCAATAAGTAACACAGGGTCGTTGATCAATGCCCTGGCAATTACCACACGCTGCTGCTCTCCGCCAGAAAGCTGATGAGGCATTTTGTTAGCCACTACTCCCAAACCAACCTTCATCAATACTTCGGCTAGTTTGCTTTTCATTTTCGCTTTGTTAGTCCAACCGGTAGCTTTCATGACAAAGAAGATGTTTTCGGCTACCGATCGGTCAGGGAAAAGCTGAAAATCTTGAAAAATGACACCAAGTTTTCTTCTTAATTGAGGCACATCTTTGCGCTTCATAGATTGAATATCGAAGCCAGCAATTTTAATTTTACCTAATCGAAGTGGCAGATCGCCATAAAGGGTTTTGAGAAGAGAGCTTTTTCCACTGCCAGTTCTACCTACCAAATAAACTAACTCACCTTTATTGATCGAAAGGGTAAGGTTGTTTAAAACGGTTTTATCGTCCTGAAAAATGGTTGCATCATCGATGCGAACAATAGGCTCTCCTGAAAAAGGCATAATTATAATTCCAATTTTTGAAGTTTGCCGAAGGGTAGCTCGTTAATCAGTGCTTCTAATTCAACTTCCTTACCTTCTAAACCAAACTTTTCTAATTTCTTTAACGGTCGGTCTGCCCTGAAATATGCAATCAACACGAAATTTTCATCTCGCAATTGAATATAATCAGGAATTTTGGCCTTCCCCTTAACTTTTATAATGTACATAGTATTATCCTACTTCAGATCAGTTGAATAACCCGAAGCAGGAATTAAAGTTTTATCCATTTGCCTTCGCATGATCTGCCAAGAATTGCGCAAGCCCCGAATCAGTCAATGGGTGCTTCAACAAGCCGGTAATCACTTTCAATGGGCAAGTCACCACATCGGCACCAATTTCGGCACATTGCAATAAATGAGTGGTATGACGAACCGAAGCAGCCAGTACCTCAGTCGGATACCCGTAATTATCATAAATCTGCACGATTTGCTCGATCAACTCTAAGCCGTCTGCTCCAATATCGTCAAGCCTTCCGATGAAAGGAGAAACGTACGAAGCACCTGCTTTGGCTGCCAATAAAGCTTGACCAGCTGAAAAGACTAAAGTACAATTCGTTCTTATGCCTTCCTCAGTAAATGCTTTGATCGCTTTTACACCATCTTTGATCATCGGTATTTTCACCACGATTTTATCATCGATTTTGGCCAATTCACGACCTTCTTTCATCATGCCCTCAAAGTCGGTAGCAATTACTTCGGCACTCACATTATCATCCACGATATCACAAATGGCTTTGTAGTGCGCCATTACTTTGGCATGACCAGAAATACCTTCTTTTGCCATTAACGATGGGTTGGTAGTTACGCCATCTAACACGCCTAAATCATAGGCTTCTCTGATTTCATCAAGATTTGCGGTATCGATAAAGAATTTCATTTTGATCTATTTTAGATTGGTTAACAATGTGTTACAAAGCTAATATTTTTGACTACTCTCTTTAAGCTAATGTCGACAAGTTTTTGGATTCAAGCTCAATTTCTTTTAGAAGTGAAGTCGAGAGACTAGTTTTCACGGCATCTCAAAAATAATTGATCAACCCTCTCCATTTTAGACCCTTCCTGCGTCAGGGTGAGAAAACGGTCTTTGGATGTTAAATCGAGTAGATTAGAGAAAAAAGGCTCAATTCAACTAAACGCTCACTCCTTTCTATCCTGAGCGGAGCGAAGGAACTAAGCTATTCTTGAACTAAATCGGCCCCTTTGTACCTCACGGAAAGAAAAGGGTCAAATATGAGATTAGCGTAAATAACAGCATTAAGCATATTCTATGCACGCTGCTTTTTATCCTGACTCCGATGCTTCGGAGGAAGGAACTAAATCACTTCCACTTTAGACCCTTCGTGCCTCAGGGAAGGAAAACGGTCGTTTGGAGGTGTTTAGAGTACGCCAAGGCAAACAGCATCAAATTGTTTTGTGCACTCTGCTTTTCATCCTGAGTGGCAACGAAGGAACCAGTATTGGTTTACTGAAAATGAACTTAGGCCCTTCCTTCGTCAGGGAAGGAAACGAGCATTTACGCCCAATCATAGAGATTAGGAAATACTTTAGTGAGGCCCTAGTTGCATGCCACTCTGATTTTCATCCTTCGCTCCGATTCTTCTGAGCGAAGGATCTAACAGATAACGGATGTATCATAGTTAGTTTTAAGGCTCTACTCTGTATACTCTTTCTTTTTCACCAAGGCCATGTAGTCGTTATCTAGTGGCAGGTAGCCATATTCGTAACAGAAGTAATAAGTAGCACCCGCTTTGGTGGTGTAAGTGGAGGTGTGATAATTAAAATCAAAACCCTTTTCGGTCATCTTCAATCTTGTGGTTTTCGATTTATCCACTGGATTAAGTTCTTCCATAATCCTTCGGTTTTTCCTAAGTACATTATGGACGTTCCGGACGTAGTTATTCGAATCACTATTTTGTCTGTTATTAAATGTGTTTCTGCACTGATCTGAGCAGAATTTTTTATCCACCCGACCATACATGGCATCACCACATTCCAAGCATTGTCTTTCTTCCATAAGAATTATTTATAAAATCCACTTTCGAATTTAAATCTATGAAATATTTAAGTGATTGAAAAGCAGTAATATATCCATTTGTAAACGCTTACAAACGAATGTTACCCGACTACAAACGCTTAATAACCGAATCTACCTTTTGCTTCCCCCTTACTTTGCCAATGTCAATTCGAACAAACAAAATCGAATGGCACTAAACGTTAAACTTTAAACATTAAGATCATGAGAAATTTAAGAAACAGCGTACAATTAATTGGCAGATTAGGTCAAGACCCAGAAGTGAAAACGCTTACCAGCGGAAAGAAATTAACTTCATTTTCATTAGCGACTACAGATGCCTACAAAAATGCGAATGGCGATAAAGTAGAAGAAACCCAATGGCACAATGTTGTGGCCTGGGGTAAGGTAGGAGAGATCGCTGCTGAGTATTTAAAGAAAGGTGCAGAAGCCTGTATCGAAGGTAAATTGATTCACAGAAACTACGAGAACAGTGCTGGTGAAAAGCGTTATGTCACCGAAATCAATATGAATGAGTTATTGATGTTCGGTGGTAAAAAATAATAGGTGCTTCTGTAAAGGAAATAAAATGCACGGCTTGGAGATCTAGGCTGTGCATTTTTTTATTCTTCGTGATTTGACTAAAAATTTAAATGCTCAATGATTGAACTTAAAGCTTGATAGAGCATGAACAAACCAATTGTTCCGAAAACAACTTTGATAACCTCACTCGATTTGGTCCGAGTAACTGGTTTTTTAGTATGAATTTTCCTAGGGAAATGGGTCGTTCTATTTTCCATAGAGGATTTGTCTGTATAGATTTATGTGTGTTGGGATGAAAGGGAGTTGCCCCGCGAAGGGTGGGTCTAGGTTTGGGAGTCAAGTTCTTTAATGGGGATTCGATTAATTGAAAAACCCAATTGCTGAAATCAAGGTGTGGTAAGCCATAAATAAACCAAGCGTTCCTAAAACCACTTTTGAAACAAAGCTAGACTTGATTTGAGTGCTTCTTGTGTTTGTAAAGTTGTTGGTTAATTGTGCTGTAGAGTATTCCATGATTTTCTTATTTAATTCTGAAAACCATGTTGCAAAGGCTAGACCATGTCGATTCTAGCAGTTTTGAGCATTTTTTAAACAGTGCCAATTCCCACATTGGGATTGAGGGTAAGTTATGAGATTTTCTTAGGTCTACTAGTGAATCGAATCAGCCAATACTTGAGCAGCACTAGGCATTAATCTAAACCATAATTCTGGCTCTATTAATTCCAGTTCAATGATGGCAAGCTCATCATTATTGTCTCTGATTACATCCACTCTGGCATAATAAGGAGTGGGTTGGCAAGCGGCCACAGCTTTTTCGGCAAAGGCCATTTCTTCTTCGTTTGGCTTATAATCATGCACTGTTCCACCAAAGTCATCTTGCACTCTAAAGTCCCCTGGTTTGGCGATTTTAAGGACTGCATGTGTTACTTGGCCACCCATCACCATCATCGATATTTCGCCTTTTTCCACTACATTTTTTTGAAAGGGCTGAAGCATAAAAGCTTCTTGAGCGATTAACTCCTGAAATATGGCCTCATGCTCACCCAGATTATTAAGGTTGAGCTTATAAGTATGTCGCGAAGCACCAGAAACGCAGGGTTTGAGAATAGTTTCCTGCCAGCCTGTTGTTTCATGCAATGCGGCTAGAGTGGTTTGACTTCCGGTTTCTATATAGATAGTTTCAGGAATATTAACGCCTCTTGCTTTTAGGTCTCCTAAATAGTGTTTGTCCATGTTCCAACGGACTGTTTCTATCGGATTGATCAGTCTAGTTTGAGATGAAACCACGGTAAGCCAGTTTTGCCATTCTTCATAGCGGTCAAAATAATCCCAAGTACTGCGGATCAATACCATTTTAGTTTTTGACCAATCAAATTCTTTATCCGACCAAGACTTACGGCCTACTGTTAATCCTTTTCGCTCAAAGGCCTCAACAACCAGTCCATCCTCAGTCAAAATATTTTGGACATAG
>JBLIKG010000060.1:0-10483 GCA_047636255.1 Roseivirga sp.
TTAATCCTGACAACAGTGTCGGTGCTAATCATTACCATAGCAGCACTGTCGAAAGAGAATATGCAGGTCTTCCAACTCATCCCTTTCCTAGTGATTGCTGGCGTTGCTTTTCCATTGCTAGTCTTCACTCCCATTAGAAAGAAGATTCAGGTTGAGATAGATAATAGGTAGTTGGTATTGAGTAGATAGTATCTAGAAGTTAGATTTTAGATGATTTCTCTCTTTGAAATACGACAAACTAAAACCTAAACACCAAACACTACTTCGACACATACTCCATCAAATAGGCACAGAGAATCGCGCCATAAGTACCTAAGGCATACCCCAAAACAGCTAATAAAACCCCTACTGGCGCTAAGGCGGGGCTAAATGCAGCTGCCACCACTGGAGCAGAAGCCGCTCCACCTACATTTGCTTGACTTCCCACCGCGACAAAAAAGAAAGGTGCTTTGATCAATTTGGCCACTACGATCATGATAATCACATGAACCAGCATCCAACTGATTCCAATTGCAAAAAGACCGGGATTGTCCAGTACCTCACGAATATTCATTTGCATCCCAATCGTTGCCACAAGGATGAAAATAAATACAGAACCCAAGCGGCTAGCACCAGACCCTTCAAGTTTTCTAAATTTGGTGAATGAGAGAGACACTCCTACGGTGGTCGCAATTACCACTAACCAAAAGAAGTCTGAGTTTAATGAGGTAAGATTATAGCGATCTAGAAAATCAGCATGATTATTCATGAAAGGAGTAATTGAATCAGCGCCCCAACGTGCTAAAGCTGTCCCACCAAAGGCCACGGCCAGAATGGTCATTACCTCGGGCAAGGTTGGTATTTTAGCAATACTGGTTTGGTAGTCTTCCACTCTCTT
Source organism: Roseivirga sp. (assembly GCA_047636255.1). GTDB lineage: Bacteria > Bacteroidota > Bacteroidia > Cytophagales > Cyclobacteriaceae > Roseivirga. The sequence goes on from JBLIKG010000060.1 coordinate 878, forward strand.
TTTAAGCTCATCAATGGCTGAAGTATCTGACTTTAGCCAACCATCCACTTTCTTCGAAATATTCGCACCATAGAGTAAAAATCCCGTCCAGATATTTGCGCAAATCACGTCTATCACAATCATTTTAGAGAACAGGCTATCGCTTACACCATAGATTTCTTTCATGGATGCTTGATTAGCTCCTCCTCCAATCCAGCTGCCTGCAACCGTGGTCAAACCTCTCCAAACCTCTTCTGTACCACCAATATCCAATACACCTGGCGCAACGGCCGACATCACCAGAATAGCAATCGGGCCGCCTATAATTATTCCAATCGTGGCAGCAAAAAACATGATTACTGCCTTAGGCCCCAAATTAATTATGCCTTTCATATCGATACTGAGGCAAAGTAAAATCAAACTCGCAGGCAATAAATACCTTGAAGCCACAAAATATAAGCGAGATTCTTCACCTGATATTAATCCCAAAGGCCAATTTAAAAGTGCCGGTATAAAATAGCAAAGCAGTATGCTCGGAACGATTGTATAAAACTTTTTCCAAAATGGATTTGGTGAATTTGATGTATGAAAAACCCATGCAATGACGATAAACAGTAAGCCGAGCACTACTGCATCATTGGTGAAAAATGGCGCCATAAGTAAATTTTAAAAATGTTATTGGGTTTTAAAAGATCACAAAATAGGGCAGTCATTTCTTAATTGGTAAGAAATACTACTTTTTCTTACCAATGGGGTGACAGCAAACTAAGAATCTCATATCTTCGAGGCTCAAACAATAAAGTAGTATGGCCGCAAGAGGAGGTTTTTCAAGTCGATTAGGTTTTATCATGGCAGCAGCCGGTTCTGCTGTAGGATTAGGTAACATTTGGGGCTTCCCCTATGAAGTTGGACAAGGAGGCGGTGCTGCATTCGTAGTGATGTATCTTATCTTCTGCTTTTTGCTTTGTTATCCTGTCATGGTAACCGAAATAGCCATTGGTAGAAAAACTGAAAAAAACCCTGTTGGTGCTTTCAATGCTTTAGGCTATAAAAAATGGAATTTTGTTGGCAAAATGGGAATCTTCAGTGGGTTCTTAATTCTATCCTTTTATAATGTCATCGCTGGTTGGGCCTTTGGATATGTATATGAAATGGCCGTTGGCAACTTTGATATTGCGAATCACTTTAGTGAATTTGTTCAAGATGTTTTTAAAGTAGGTGCATACGGAATGATATTCATGGCGACTACCGCATACGTAGTTTCTAAAGGAATTTCTGGTGGTATTGAAAAGGCAGCTAAGTTTTTGATGCCCACTCTATTAATTATGATCCTCATTTTGGTAGGTTATGCTGTAACGCTACCCAATGCCATGGATGGAGTAAAATTCTACCTGGTCCCAGATTTTTCTGAAATCAATCTTCAAGTAATTATCAATGCCTTAGGTCAAGCTTTCTTCTCACTTTCTTTGGGAATGGGTGCTTTAATTACATATGGTAGTTATGTAGATAAAAAGGAAAATATTGTTTCTGCTGCCGCATTCATCACCTTAGCTGATGTTGGAATTGCTGTATTAGCCGGAATGATGATTTTCCCATTAATCGGTTTTATGAGTGGTGGTACTATGGAAGGTGTGGGCAGTGGCCCAGGATTGATCTTCGTTACTTTACCGCAGATTTTTGGAACAATTGGTGGAACCTTAGGTGCAGCAGCAGGAACTATATTCTTTGTATTGCTTTGCTTCGCAGCCCTTACATCGACAGTTTCATTGCTAGAAGTACCTGTGGCATACGTTGTAGATGAAAAGAATATTAGACGAAGTAGAGCTGTTTGGTTGGTCGCAGGTGCTATCTTCTTAATTGGTATCCCTTCGTTATTAGGAAACGGCTATTCTGAATTTTTCTCAAAGTTCATCACCTATCCAGGTTCAGAAACTGCAACAGACTTTCTAAGCTTTATTGCCAACGTAGCTAACGATACTTTGCTCCCATTAGGGGGTTGTTTGATCGTTTTCTTCGCTGCTCATGTATGGAAGAAACATAATTTAGATGAAGAATTATCGCACGGAGCTCCTAATTACAAAGGCTCTTTCTTACAAAAATATTTAAACTTTGCGGTGGGCTATTTAGCGCCAGTGGTATTGGGCTTTATCTTTATTCTTACCGTTCTTAAAACTTATTTCGGAATTAATATCTTTTAAAAGCATTTTAGATTCGTAATTTAAAACCTCTTCCATTAAGGAAGAGGTTTTTTTATAATGAAGAGAATCCAAACAGCCTTTTTCTTGACTTTTTTAACGCTTGGATTGAGTGCTCAAAACCCATGGATTCAGCCGAAGCAGTACATAGTGCACAAAGTGGCTGAGACAATCAACGTTGATGGCAAAAGCCTTGAGCCTGCTTGGAGCAGCGCTGAATGGACTGATGATTTTATTGATATAGAAGGAGTTAAAAGGCCTAATCCCTATTTAAAAACCAGAGTTAAAATGCTTTGGGACTCCACTTATCTTTATTTTTATGCGGAAATGGAGGAGCCTCACATTTGGGCGAATATCACAGACCGAGATGCTGTTATTTTTTATGATAATGACTTCGAAATATTCATTGATCCTAATGGAGATACCCACAACTATTTCGAATTGGAAATTAATGCCTTCAATACGATTTGGGATTTAATGCTCACTAAACCTTATCGAGATGGAGGTAATGCCATTGACAACTGGACCATAAAAGGATTGAGAACCGCAGTAAACTTGTCTGGCTCAATCAATGATCCCAATGATACAGACAAAGGATGGTCTGTTGAAATTGCTATTCCGCTACAAGTGCTTAAAGAAGGATCTATGGTTAAAGTTCCACCTAGAGAAGGTGATGTTTGGCGGGTAAACTTTTCTCGGGTACAATGGGAGACCGAAATCATCAATGATAAATATGTAAAGAAAAAAGCCCCAGGCACCGACAAAAACTTACCAGAAAATAATTGGGTTTGGTCTCCACAACGAGCGATAGCCATGCACGAACCGGAATTTTGGGGTATGCTCTACTTCTCTGAATCTAAATCGGATAAATCCATTGCAATAGATTTCGATAAAGATTTGAACAACGAAAAAGTAAAGCAAGCACTCTACCAAATTCATAGGGCTCAGGTGGATTATAGAAATAAGAAAAAAGCATTTATTAAGAATAAGAAATTACTAATCGAAAGAAGTCAGCTTCCATCCACTCGAGAATTTAGATGGGAATTAACCTCTAATGGACTCATGTACTGGGTCAAAATGACAAGCCCATTGACCGAAGGCGTAACTTGGTATATTGATCATACTGGTTTAATTAAAAAAGAACTCAAGCAATGAAGAAACGAGAATTTATCAAAAATATAAGTCTTGGCTCAGCGGCAATCTTGCTCGCTCCTGCCCTTCTAACCTCTTGCGGTACTAACGAATCGCAAGAAGATTTCAAGTATTGGGTATGGGTCGATAGCAATAATGAAAAGACCATTTCCGATTGGAAAACTGAATTAACTGCGCTTCGCGAAGCCGGGATCACAGGGCTTATTGTAGGAGGTGGCCGCGAAATGTTAGAAAAGCTTATTCCCATTGCCAGAACATTAGGCCAAGAAGTGCACGCTTGGCTTTGGACTATGAACCGTCCAGGCGATAAGGACGCGCAAGCCAATCCAGAATGGTATGCTGTGAGCCGTAATGGGGAATCTAGTTTAGATGTAAATCCATATGTCGGCTATTATCAATGGCTTTGCCCTAGCAAACCAGAGGTACAGGAATATGTGAAGAACTACATGGTCTCCCATTGCGATATTGAAGGACTCAGTGCCATCCACTTGGATTATGTGCGCTACTGCGATGTCATTCTCCCTAAAGGACTTTGGTCTAAATATGGTTTGGTACAAGATCACGAAATGGCTGAATACGACTTCTGCTATTGCGAAACTTGCCAAGGAAACTTTGAATCAGCTAATGGTTATCGCCCTGATAGCTTAGAAGATCCAAGCTTAGATGAAAAATGGAGAAAATACCGTTGGGATAGCATTACCAAACTAGTAAACCAAGTTTGTGCTGCGGTGCATGCAGAAGGCAAGCAAATGTCGGCTGCAGTATTTCCCTACCCAGAATTAGCTAAAAAACTAGTGCGTCAATCTTGGAATGAATGGGATTTAGATATCGTATTCCCGATGATCTACCATAACTTCTATGAGGAAGATATTCCTTGGATAGAATTTGCCACGCGACAGGGCGTAAATGGCCTCAATGGAAAGTTTCCATTACATACTGGTGTTTATTTACCAGAAATGAAACCAGAAGAAATTAGCCAAGCGATAGAAGCTGCTAAAGCAGGTGGCGCCAAAGGAGTCTCCTTCTTTTCTAATGGCGCTTTAAAGGAAGAAAGATTAAAAGCTTTTGGTAAAGTGAGTAAATAGATAAATTGATGGTTATGTGAACCTAAACCTCCGAAATTGTTCCAGAGCATCATCCTCAAAATATTGAGAGAGACTTAGTTTGGGACGATAAATTTGCAGGTTTCGAGAAAGTGGGTGGTGATAATATCTATGCCATTATGAAGCGAGAACAGCTTTATGTTCATCTCCAATGGCATACCGATAACGATGGTTTTTGTGAAAGATATATAAGTTGAGATTGTAGGGCAATCTGACTTAAATCAAAAAGGCCTTTAATCGAATTGATTAAAGGCCTTTTTGATATTTGTCTAAAGCGACTACTTCTTAATAGTCAATTTCTCATCTTCTTTATTGACAACAATCGGTTTACCAAGTCCTGTATTGTTGAGATTGTCGAGTTGGGTTTTGCCGTCACCGACTACCACATAGATAAGATCATCAGGGTTCATGTACTTTTTAAGGATGGCTTGCACGTCCTCGTTAGTCATTTGCTTTAGTTTAGCTTCATCCTTTTGAATGTAATCTGTTGGTAAATCATAGGCAGAAATATTCTGTAGAATTCCAACCAAGCTACCTAGTGTTTCGAACGACTGTGTGTTACTTCTTAAAATGGAGTTTCTGGTACTTTCCATCTCCTCAGTAGAGAAATTACCACTATAATCATCGAGGATATCTTTAAATAGCTCAACCGACTCCTTCGTCACATTACTACGCACACTTGATGATGCAGTGAATGGAGTTCCATTTAATCTTCTGTTGTAGCCAGAATAAGCACCATAGGTATAACCTTTCTCTAACCTTAATTCTTTAAAAAGAATTGAGCCCGATCCTGATCCTAATCGATAATTCGCCACATCGGCAGCAGCATAATCTTCGCTATCACCATTCATACTGATATTACCAATGTTGATAACTGACTGCTTAGCCTCTGGATAATCCACAAAATAAAGCCTAGAATCTGCAGTGGCAGTTTTAATGTCGTAGACAGGGAATTCTACCTCTTTTTTCTCCCAAGTTTTAAAGCGATCTAATGAAGCAACTACATCATCCTTTTTAAGCGCACCTACAAAATGGAACGAAGCTAAGTTCGGAGCAAAATTATTATCGTAATATGTCTTTAAGTCATCCAAAGTGATGTTTTCAACCGTTTTGGCTGTCCCTGACATTGGATAGGCGAAAATATGATCTTCACCATAAAGAATTTTATCATATACTTTTGAAGCGATCGCATTTGGGTTGGCATCACTTTGCTGAATTGAATTCAATGCGGCACTTTTCACTCTATCGAATTCCTTTTCATCCCACCTTGGTTCGAAAAGAATTTCTTCGGCCAAAGCCAACACTTCATCGTAATTCTTGGCTAAACTATTACCACTGATAGTAATGCTTTCTCGAGATGCGTAAACATTGATTCTAGCCCCTAATTGACCAATCGCTTCTTCCAATTCTAAAGGTGTACGATTAGCAGTACCTTCCATCAACATATTATCTAATAAAGAAGCAGTACCCACTTTACTTAGATTATCCAAAAACATTCCTCCTTTGATGGTAATACTGAACTGAGTCATTGGAAGCTCATCTTGATAGATGTGATAAACCTTCATGCCATTGGCCAACTCATCCGTATTGATGGGTGGCGCATTAAAGGTTAAAGTACCGTTTAATTCAGGTGCTATACTCCTATCAATTGTAGATGCAGTTTTTTCAAACTCCACATCCTTATCGAATTTGCTCAAATCACCTTCAGCTCCTTGAACGATTACTTCTTCAACAACTTCCGCTTTTACAGAACCTTCAAGCACTAAGTCTTTTTGTCCAACAGGCACAAAGCTTGTCGCTAAATAATTTTTATCTTTTACATATTTGTTATATACCCTCATGATATCCTCACGAGTTACATTTTGGGTATTTTGTAAATCTTCAACAATAAAACCTGGGTCATTAGCAAAAGTATTATAGCTAGCTAATTGTGACGCCTTGCTGAATACGCTTGAGATACCATTATAGAAATTGGTTTCCTGTCCTATTTTGATACGATTAAGATCGGCATCAGAGAATCCTTCGGTTTCAAATTTCACTAAGGCTAAATCGAATGCTGCTTTCAAATCGTTAAGATTAATGCCATCAAATGCTCGTGCGCTCATACTGAAAGTACCTGCTATTTCATTCGAAGAATTATAAGCTGATACTCTTGGAGCGAGTTTCTTCTCTTCAACAATTACTTTATAAAGCGGTGAATTCTTTCCGTCCGATAAAATCTGACCTAACATATCAAGCGCCCACATATCAGGATGGTATTGCTCAACCGTTGGCCAAATCATTTCTAAATCAGGTAGGTTCGCGAATTGATCTTCGTGATAAAACAATTTAGTTTCACTGAGCACTGCGGGTAATGGTTCAATGGTTTCTACTTCGGCTCTTGGCTCTAGTTCACCAAAGTATTTGGCTACCAAAGTTTTGGCTTCTTCGATATCAATGTCACCCGCAACTACTAAAGTAGCGTTGTTTACACCATACCATTTGTTATAGAATTCTTTAACATCATCAATTGTCGCATTTTGTAAATCATCTAAACTTCCGATGACATCCCAGCTATACGGATGCCCTGCTGGGTATAAGTTGGTTAACTGAACGTAAGTTTTATGACCATACGGACGATTGTCTACACCTTGACGCTTTTCATTTTTGACTACTTGCTTTTCATTTTCAAGTCCCCATTTGGAAACCGTATTAATAAAAAAGCCAGTTCGATCTGATTCCATCCAAAGTACTTTTTCCAAAGCATCGCTCGGTACGGTTTCATAATAAATAGTGCCATCAGTCCAGGTACCTCCATTGAAGCTACCACCAAGGTCGTTCATGGTTTTGATGAAATTACCAGCACCTACGTTTTCAGAGTTCTGGAAAAGCATGTGCTCAAAAAAGTGAGCAAATCCTGTTTTACCAGGCTTTTCTCTGTTGGAACCCACATGATAAAGCATAGCGACTGCTACTTTTGGATCGGAATTGTCTTTGTGCAAAACCACCTCTAAACCATTGTCTAGCGTGTATTTGTCATAATCAATTTTAAACTCGGCACTTTCTGATTCTCCCCCACCACTACAGGCGGATAGAACAACCGACATAGAAAGCAAAAAAGCCAATCTGTTTTTTAGGTTAAATTTCATGTTCTAAATAGTTTTTTTTATAAAGCTACTCATTTATGTTGTTCAAAATCAAGCTCTTTACATTGGTATTCATTCTCAGCTCATACTTCTGTGCTGTTTTTCAAAAAAGGGCATAAAAAAACAAACCACATTTCAAGTCTTTAGAATTTCTGCCTTTCGGAGAATTTCACAATCGAGTTATAAATAACTCAATCGACTTAAAATATGGTTTGCCTATATAAGGTTTGTAAGAATCGAGATTAGTCGATTACTTTTACGTTTACCGCGTTCATTCCTTTTTTACCTCTTTCTACATCGTATTCAACTTGATCGTTTTCACGAATTTCGTCAACTAGACCTGAAACGTGAACGAAAATGTCACTGCTAGAGTCTGATGGAGTAATGAAACCAAAACCTTTAGTTTCATTGAAAAATTTTACTGTTCCTTGCATTTTTAATTAATCATTGATTTTTAACTGCGGATCAATCTAGCTTACACTATGTGGCGACCAATCCAATATTTTAATAAGGCCAAAACTTATTTTATCTAACAACGGGATAATCCCTGTTTAGTCTGAATAAATAGAAAGAAATAATTTCAAATCGAGAGGCCTTCTTATTGTAATGGGGCAATTGCGGTGTGAATCTTAATTTTTCTTTCAGCAAAGATAATGAATTAAATGGGTTTCTATAAGAAATTAAGTAATTAAGCTGCATTAAGTAAAATAAATTCACACAGTAAAAAGCCAAATCAGCTTTCCCCCTCCCTCTTATTTCGGAAACCATGTTTAATTTGCCCCCAAAAGTGCTTCGGAAATTGTTTAACTCCAGGGAAACCAAGCTTAATAGATTGGCCACTGTGTGGAATATAGGCAGTTTTAAAGAGATAATCCCAAATACTTAAGGTAAGACCAAAGTTCACCCCTGCCTTTCGGCCTTCTGGTAGATCATAAGCATGGTGCCACATATGCATATTGGGATTATTAAAAATATATTTCAGTGGCCCCAGCCTTACATTGATATTGGCATGGTTCCAATGGCCTACCATTAAGGTAAATATGTGGACAAAGAAGAAATCATCAATTCCGAAGCCAATCATTGCCAAAGGAATGTACTCAATAGTTCGATAAACCAACGTTTCCATCCAATGATAGCGCAAGTGTGCAGCAAAGCCCATTTGTTCTACAGAGTGGTGGACTTTATGAAACTCCCATAATCTTGGTGAAGCGTGTAAAAGTCTATGTGTCCACCATTGAATAAAGTCTCTAATAACAAAAAGCATGAAGAGTTGAAAAATCTTTGGCCAAGTTTCAATGTGTAATGCAACTACATTAATCAATCCTAATGTGCCCAGAAAGTCGTTGAAAAGATTAACAACGACATCTGATAAGGCATTGAAAATGAGTAATGAAAACAAAAAGAAATTGAAAAACATGTAGAATGCGTCCATCCAAAAGTCCTTTCTGAATTTTGGCTGTTCTTTTCGCCATGGCTTAAGCCATTCCCAAGCAAAAAAGAACAGGGAAACTAAGATCAAACCCCAAAAGTAGTTTTGCCAAAGCGGCTTATAGTCATATTGAAAGGTGATTTCGTTCCAAACATAATTGGCGTACCCCTTATATGATTCTAAAGCCAAGTCCCAATATTCACCTATCATAACAAATCGCTTACCACCACTAACATAAGCATTTACCCATTGTATGAAATAATGTTTTCACTTTATTCACTTACTCACGTCATTCGGCTCACAGTTAAAACTCCATAATAATCTAAACCGACATTATGTACAGAAAATTCATTCAGATATCCTTGGCTTTTTGCCTTATAGGATTTCAACACACCAGTTTTGCGCAGCGCAGGAATAAGGAGGCGACTCCACCCGCTCCAGCTCAAGAAAAGCCTGTCAAAAAAGAAAAGGGCTATGAAGATTTAATGAAAGACCTAAAGAAGGATGAAGGAATTTTCACGATCTATCAAAACGATGATAAAGTGATGTATGAGATTCCAAAATCGGAATTGAATAAAGACATGCTTTTCATTACCCGAGTTGTAGCTGTACCAGATAACTTT
>JBLIKG010000061.1:0-10438 GCA_047636255.1 Roseivirga sp.
GAAGAAGGAAATGCTACCAAATGGCATGCTCCAGGAAAATTTGACAAAGTCACTGGTGAAGTTTTCAAGAAAGTAATTGACAAACCAGAACCTCCAAAATATCAAGATGTTTTCGGCCATACTTTGGTAGAATTGGCCGAGAAGAACGATAAAATAATGGGTATTACGCCCGCAATGCCTTCTGGTTCATCTATGAACATTATGATGAAGGCCATGCCAGATAGAGCGTTCGATGTGGGAATTGCCGAGCAACATGCGGTTACGTTTTCAGCGGGTTTGGCGACACAAGGCTTAATCCCTTTCTGTAATATTTACAGCACTTTTATGCAAAGGGCTTACGATCAAGTAATCCATGATGTGTGCATTCAGAATTTACCAGTCAACTTCTGCTTAGACCGTGCTGGTTTTTCCGGTGCTGATGGCCCTACGCACCATGGCGCTTATGACATCGCCTACATGCGATGCATTCCGAATATGATTATCGCTTCACCAATGAATGAAGCGGAATTAAGAAACTTAATGTATACCTCTCAGTTACCTCGAAAAGGTGATGCTTTCACCATTCGATACCCAAGAGGAGAAGGCGTGATGCCGGAATGGAGAACAGCCATGGAGAAAATAACCATCGGTACTGGTCGTAAAATTTCTGATGGTAAAGAGGTAGCCATTCTAACCATAGGCCCTATTGGTAATTATGCTGTCAATGCGACTAAAAAATTGAAGAAAGAAGGATTAACACCTGCTCATTACGATATGCGCTTTGTTAAGCCCTTAGACGAAGAACTATTACACGATATTTTTAGAAACTTCAAGAAAGTGGTTACTGTTGAAGACGGTTGTGTTGTAGGTGGCTTTGGTACTGCCATTCTTGAATTCATGGCTGAAAATGGCTACCAAGCGCAGATCAAACGATTAGGGATTCCAGATGCTATTATCGAACACGGTACGCAAGAGCAACTTTATGCTGAATGCCATTTCGATGAGACAGGAATCGCCAATGCAGTTCGTGAATTGATGGGTGTTAAAGCCGTCAGTACTTCACATGTCCACAATTAATTCAAAAAATAAAGGTTCAGGGTTTCCCGTTGTTCTGTTGCACGGCTTTTGCGAAACAGCAGAGATGTGGACTCCTTTTGCCGATTCATTAGGTGAGAATTATCAAATCATTTGCCCTGATCTTCCCGGATTTGGAAGTTCTTCGTTGCTAGAAAATGTTTCTATTGAATCAGCTGCAGATGAGCTCATGGAATACCTATTGTCATTGGATATTCAGCAATTCGTTGTAATTGGCCATTCATTGGGTGGTTATGTTGCTTTGGCCATGGCTGAGAAATATCCTGAAATAGTTCGAGGTTTAGGCCTATTAAATTCAAATGCGTTCGCAGATGATGATGATGGCAAACACAAAAGAGATAAAGCGCTTCTATTTTTAAAAAAACACCCTGTTCAAAAATTCATAGCGCCATTCATTCCTTCTCTCTTCTACGAAAAAAGAAAAGATGAGCTGTCTGTAGAAATTACACGAGCAACAGAAATTGGTTTGACTTCAAAGATTGAAACTGTCAGGGCTTATACTTTGGCGATGAAAAATAGAAAGGATCGCTTCGAGGTCTGGAAAAATATTTCAACCCACTGCCTATTTATTGGAGGCATGAATGACAATCGCATTCCAGCGGATATTTGCGAAATGCATATCGAAGCTAGAAATCATGTTGACGGCTACATCATCCCAGAAACTGCCCATATGGCAATCTATGAAAGACCTAGCGAGACGCTTCAGATGGTCAAGGACTACTTACTCAAAGTGAATTAATAGGTGCTTGGTAATGCGGCCTTCAATCCATCAAAAAGCTTAATTGAAATTATATGGCTTGATCCAGTAATTGAGACAAATCGCGAATGGTCATCATACCTCCTTTTTTCCAAAGTTCTTTGCCTTGCTTGAACAGCATCATTGTCGGAATACTTCGAATACCGAACCTTTGAGCTAGCGGTTGATTTTTATCAATATCTATTTTGATGATTTTGACTTTACCTTCATATTTCGCAGCCACTTCTTTAAACACTGGGGTCATCGCTTGACATGGCCCACACCAATCTGCATAAAAATCTATCAGCACTGGAGTATCTAGATCTATAAGTGTATCGAATTTTCCTTTCATGGTATTAAAATTGACTACCCCTAAAACCATAAGGCTTATCCGTTTGTTCCCTTACTTTTACAAAGTTTAGGCTCTAATTCAAGTATCCACAAATGCATAAATACGACTTTACCGATCCACTCAACTTTCTTGTTTTGACTGGATTGATATTTTTAACCGTTGTATTTCGCTACAGCCTTGTTGCAGGCATATTCTATTTGGTTTTTTATATCATCGATCCCGTAGATTTTCGGTCCAGAAAGATCTTTCCTGCTCAAAAAAATACGGCTCAATTTAAAAGTGAGATTTTCTGGTCAACATTTACCTCGCTATTATTTGCATTAGCCGGAGCGGCAATGGTTTTAATGTGGCAAAAAGGATACACTACTATTTATGAGAATATCGAGGATTACGCTTGGTGGTGGATTCCTATAAGCTTTTTAATTGCCGCGCTGATCCATGAGACTTATTATTACTGGCTTCATCGATGGATGCATAAACCCAAAATTTATCGCTTGATTCATAAAGTTCATCATGATAGCCATATCACTTCTCCATGGACAAGTTTCTCGTTTCATCCAGGTGAAGGCGTTTTACAATCACTCGTCATTCCGGTAATCATACTCTTTCTTCCAATGCATTATTGGACGATAGTAGCCTTGCTTGCATTCATGACCATTACCAGCGCAATCAATCATTCCAATATTGAAATCTACCCCAAAGGTTTCCATAAGCATTGGTTAGGAAGATGGATGATCGGTGCAACTCATCATAGCCTCCACCATACCGAGTATCGTTTTAACTATGGACTCTATTTTACCTTTTGGGATAAATGGATGAAAACGGAAAGCGAGAAATATGTCTCTAACTTTGAGAAATTTACTAAATAGTCGGAAGTCGGAGAAGTAAACTTGACATCAGAAGAAGGGTTGTGATTCCAAACGAAAGGTCAAAAAAAAAGAGTCACCCCCGTTGGAGCGACTCCCTTTCACCTAAACACCTGGGTAACTAACTACTCATAGTGAACCTCACGGTTCCTATACCCAGACTTATCTTAATTCCGCGCAAGCAGAAAATTATCTTATTTGAATCTTCTTGATTTTTTGGAGGATCAGGAAGATAACTATCATTCCCTATTTCAATACTTCGAGCGTTCGAAATGCTCAACTGGTACTACAAACTTAATAGGATTTTTCATTAATTAAAATTTAACAAATACATAATTCAGAAAAGTTTTACACAACTTATCAACATAGTGCTACGGCTGTTTAAATACAGCCTTTTTTCATTCGTATGACTATTATAGTTTTATGCATACATTTTTCTTTTCTGTGAAGAAATTCAATGCATCCCATCCTCCCTCACGTCCAACACCACTGTTTTTCACTCCTCCGAAGGGTGTTCTAAGGTCACGAAGCAGCCAACAATTCACCCAAACAATACCAGATTTCAATGCAGACGCAACCCTATGTGCTTTGTTAAGTTCTTGTGTCCAAACGGTTGCCGCAAGACCATATTGTGTACTATTGGCCATCATCAAAACTTCTTCTTCAGAATCGAAAGGCATGATGGTTACGACCGGACCAAAAATTTCTTCTTGATTCGTACGACAATTAAAGTCGAGCCCTTCAATCACTGTAGGAGCCAAATAATAACCCCCCGCATACTCTCCCTGCAAGTGCACTTGATTACCACCTGTAAGAATTTCTCCTCCTTCCTCTTTGGCTAACGCGATATAAGAGAGCACTTTTTTCATGTGACCTTCCGAAACCACTGCGCCTAGGCTCGAAGCTTCATCGGAAGGAATCCCAACCTTGAGTTGCTTTACTTTTTCAACAAATGCATTTCTAAATTGCTCATAAATTGGTCGTTCAACGAAAATGCGAGAGCCACATAGACAAATTTGGCCTTGATTGGCAAAGCTTGATTGAACTGTTGTTTTTAAGGCTTCTTCAAAATCACAATCCGCAAAAATGATATTCGGGTTCTTTCCGCCTAGTTCTAAAGAAAGCTTCTTGAATATAGGCGCTGCTGTTGCCGCGATTTGTTTTCCCGTGGCAGTTCCGCCAGTAAAAGAAATTATAGGAATATCTGGGTGCTCTGAGATGGCTTGACCCACCTTCTGCCCTAGTCCGTGCACTATATTGAGGACCCCTTTGGGTAATCCTGCTTCGATGCACAATTCGGAAAGCAAAAAGGCCGTCATGGGCGTTATTTCAGAAGGTTTGGCCACCACTGTATTTCCAGCCGCCAAAGCAGGCGCAATCTTCCAAGTAAAAAGATAAAGCGGCAGATTCCAAGGCGAAATACAGCCTGCCACGCCAATTGGACTTTTATCGGTATAGTTAAGCGTTAAATCATCTGTTCTATGAAATTCGCTAGATTCATGTAGAATGGCGGTGGCAAAAAATCTAAAATTCGCTGATGCCCTCGGAATATCTACCCCTCTGGCCAGCTTGATCGGTTTACCATTGTCCTTCGATTCCGCTTGGGCCAGCATTTCGTGATTGGTATCTATCAGATCAGCAATTTTCAGCATTAGCCTCGACCTTTCTTCGCGAGACGTGATTGACCAAAGTGGAAATGCTGTTTTTGCAGCAAGAGTAGCATTTTTGACATCAGCAGCATCCGAATCTGGAATCTCACTATATTTTTCACCCCTAGAAGGATCAATATTATCAAGGTATTTACCTGAATTAGGTGCTACCAACTGTCCATCTATATAATTAAGTATCCTTATCATGGCTTAAGATTATAAACAACCTGTTCTACCACCGTCAACTGGAACGTTAATTCCATTAATATAACCAGCGGCTGGCGTAGCTAAAAATGCCACCGCAGCGGCAACTTCAGAGGCATCGGCAAATCTTCGGGCTGGAATTTCTTGTTTCACTTCTTCCTCCACTTCTTCGATGGACTTACCTAACTTATTGGCCTTGTTTTCAATAATCGAACTGAGCCTCTGTGTAGAAGTAGCTCCGGGCAATACGTTATTCACAGTGATACCGAATCTACCTAATTCGCCAGCCAATGTTTTTGACCAATTGGCTACCGCCCCTCTAATGGTATTTGAAACACCCAATCCTGGAATTGGTAATTTGACAGAAGTTGAAATAATATTGATAATTCTGCCATAAGCTTGATGTTTCATTCCGTCTACCAAGGCTTGCACTAAGATTTGGTTACAGACCAAATGTTGCTCAAACGCACTCCTGAATGCATCGATATCTGCTTCAACAGCTTGACCTGCCGGAGGGCCACCAGTATTATTAATCAGAATATGGTAAGTATTTGTTTTAACGTGAGATTCAATAATTGATTTTAAATCTGATGGCTTAGAAAAATCCGCCACCAAGCATTGATGAACTTGTCCTTCTTGGGTATTCAAACCCTTTAAGACTTCTTCTAATTTCGATTGATTTCTGGCCAAAAGGGTAACATTCGCGCCAAGTTCAGCTAATTCTTCAGCTACTGCTTTGCCAATACCTTGCGTACTTCCGCATACCAAAGCACTTTTGCCAAAAAGATTTAAATTCATACCTTTTACTTTAACTAGCAAAGTTATAAAAATCAATTAGAGGCCTGTCCTGATTTTTGGTAAATTGGACAACATTTAGATTTTAGAAATAATGGCAATAAAACGACCTTTTAACCTGCAAAAATGGATTGACGAAAATAGAGATCTTTTGAAACCACCAGTTGGCAACAAAAACCTCTATCCTGAAGGAACAGACTATATCGTTATGATTGTAGCTGGCCCGAACGCAAGAAAAGACTATCATTACAATGAAACAGAGGAGCTCTTTTATCAGCTAGAAGGCAACATTACCGTTCGTATCCAAGAAGATGGCAAAGCGGTAGATATTCCTTTAGGCCCGGGAGATATGTATTTGCATCCTCCAAAAGTACCTCATTCTCCAATTAGATCAGAAGGCTCAATTGGTTTAGTGATTGAAAGAGTGCGCAAGCCTGAGCACAAAGACGGTCTGATGTGGTTTTGCGATAATTGCAATACCAAACTGCACGACACCTACTTCGACCTAACTAATATTGAGAAAGACTTTATTCCAAGGTTCAAAGAATTTTATGGCTCCGAAGAAATGCGCACCTGTACAAGCTGCGGAACTGTGATGGAATCCGATTCTCGGTTCACTAGTTAGTTTTTAGTATTTGATGTTTTGTGTCTAGTATCTAGAATGAGCAGTTTTAAAGATTTTACAGAATTAGAAGTTTGGATTCAATCTAAGAATCTTGCAAAATCTATATATCAAATCACGAGCACCTTCCCACAAAAAGAGAGTTTTAGATTAACAGATCAAATGTGTAGAGCTGCGGTTTCAATCCCTTCAAATATTGCCGAAGGACTTGGTAGAAACACAATGAAAGACAAAGCTCATTTTTTCTACATCGCACGAGGTTCAGCATTTGAAGTTGAAACACAAATGCATATAGCTTTTGATTTAAGCTATATTGATGAAGAAAATTTAAATAGGTTAAAACTAGAAATTTTGTCAGTCAAAAAATTGATTAATGGTTTCTTAGCTTTTTTGAAAAAACCTAAAAACCAAACACCAAAAACATAACACCAAATTGTTAAAAATAGACATGCACACCCACATCATCCCTGAACATCTGCCTAAATGGACAGAGAAGTTCGGCTATGGTGATTTCATTAATCTGCACCATCATAAAGAAGGGGCAGCCATGATGATGAAAGGGAATAAATTTTTTAGGGAGATTCAGGCGAACTGCTGGGATCCAAAAGTCAGGATTGAAGAATATGCTCAATTTGACACTCAGGTTCAGGTCATTTCTACTATTCCTGTCATGTTTTCTTATAATGCTAAGCCAGAAGATGGGCTTGAAGTCAGTAGATTCTTGAATGATCACATTGCTGAAATTTGTAATCTCTATCCAAAGAATTACATCGGATTGGCCACCGTGCCTATGCAGGATGATAACTTGGCCATTAAAGAATTAGAACGTTGCAAAAAAGAGCTTAACCTTCCAGGGATTCAAATCGGTTCTAACATCAACGACAAAAACCTGAGCAGCGAAAGGTTCTTCCCCATTTTTGAGGCTTGCGAAAAGCTGGACTTAGCCGTTATGATTCACCCTTGGAATATGATGGGCTTTGGAAGTATGGAGCGATATTGGTTGCCTTGGTTAGTCGGAATGCCTGCAGAAACATCGCGCGCAGCCTGCTCATTAATTTTTGGTGGTGTATTAGAAAGGTTACCCAATCTTCGATTTAATTTTTCACATGCCGGTGGTTCTTTTCTACCCACAATAGGCAGAATAGAACACGGGTTCAATTGCCGACCTGATTTAGTCGCTATCGATAATCAAGTCAATCCAAGAGAATACATTGGTAAATTTTGGGTAGACTCTATCACACATGATCCTTTGATGATGAAATACATCCTCGAAATGCAGGGTTCTAAAAGAGTTACTCTGGGTTCTGATTATCCATTCCCACTAGGCGATTTAGAAATTGGCGCCTATTTAAAAGAAATGAACTTATCGGATGATGTGATTGATGACGTCTTCTGCAACGCCACCTTGGAGTGGTTGAACTTATCCAAAGCACAGTTTTTAGATTAAGCCTTGAAAAATACCGCTATTACCTATATCGACTCGCCCATCGGGGCTATTAAAATTGTTGGGGATTCAAACGCAATCAAAATGGTCACATTTGTTCCAGAAATGGGTGAAGAAAGCGAAGGCGTTATGCCTTTGGTCGTGCGCAAATGCAAAAAACAGTTGGCTGAATACTTCCAAGGACAACGCACTCAATTTAGCCTTCCAGTTGCTCCTGAAGGCACCGATTTTCAACGTGAAGTTTGGGAAGCGCTTATAAAGATCCCATTTGGCAAAACAACTACCTATGCCAAGCAGTCTGTAAGCTTGGGTGATGTAAAAAAGATTAGAGCCGTTGGTGCTGCTAATGGCAAAAACCCGATTGCCATAATAATTCCTTGCCATCGAGTAATCGGTTCAGACGGAAGTCTCACTGGTTATTCAGGCGGATTAGACAAAAAGGAATGGCTTTTAAAACATGAAAACAGTCTGCCTGGCATGACTCAAACCAGTTTATTTTAATGAATTATCAAAACGATTTAGCTTTCGCGAAAGCTCAAGACGCACAAGATCCGCTGAAAGAATACCGTGCTCAATTTTATATTCCTCAGGTAAACGGAAAGGACAGCTTTTACTTTACGGGCAATTCCTTAGGCCTTCAACCAAAAACTGCCCGCAAGTTTGTGGAGGAAGAAATGAAGAACTGGGAAACTCTCGGAGTTGAAGGTCACTTCGCTAAAGTCAAAAGGCCATGGATGAACTACCACAAGTTCAGCAAAGAAGCATTGGCAAATATAGTGGGTGCTAAACCCATTGAAGTGGTCACCATGAATAACCTCACGGTCAACTTGCACTTGTTGATGGTAAGTTTTTACAAGCCAACACAAACCAGATTTAAGGTCATTTGTGAAGCAGGGGCTTTCCCTTCGGATCAATACATGTTCGAAACTCAGTTGAAGTTTCACGGACTGAATCCCGATGAAGCCCTTATTGAATTAGCCCCAAGAAAAGGCGAAAATACGCTCAGAACAGAAGATATTTTAAATACCATCACTGAAACAGGTGATGAACTAGCATTGATACTTATTGGAGGTTTGCAGTACTACACAGGGCAGCTTTTCGATATGAAATCCATTACTGAAGCTGGTCATAAAATAGGCGCTAAAGTTGGTTTTGATTTAGCCCATGCAGCAGGCAATGTACCACTACAACTTCATGATTGGGATGTAGATTTTGCGACTTGGTGTTCATACAAATATTTGAACTCTGGCCCGGGCAACGTTTCGGGTGTATTTATCCATGAGAAATACGCCAATGATCCTAGCCTTGATCGTTTTGCTGGATGGTGGGGACATGATGAGAAAGAAAGATTCTTGATGAAAAAAGGCTTCCGACCCATGCCGGGTGCGGATGGCTGGCAATTAAGTAATACCAATGTAATCTCTACTGCTGCGCATTTGGCTTCATTAGAAATTCATGCCGAAGTGGGCATGGAAGCGCTTCGCGAAAAGAGTTTGAAACTGACAGGTTATTTAGAGTTTTTAATGAAAGAGCTTAGCCAAGTGGCGGACATCTTCGAGATTTTAACCCCTGCGAATCCAGAAGAAAGAGGTTGCCAATTGTCTATCTTCTTTCATAAAGACGGTAGAAAATTATTTGATGCCCTCTCTGCAGCTGGAGTGATTGCCGACTGGCGCGAACCAAATGTGATTCGTGTTGCCCCGGTTCCACTTTACAATACTTTTGAGGATATTTATCATTTCGCAGCGATATTGAAAGACAATTTGTAAACACTTAACTATGCATAACTCTGGCAAAAAAATCAGCATTCTAGGAGCAGGACTTGTTGGTTCGCTGCTTTCCATTTTTTTGGCAAAGAAGGGTTATCAGGTATCAATCTTTGAGCGTAGAAACGACATGCGTGCTGCAGGTGCAGTAGGTGGCCGATCCATTAACCTTGCTTTGAGCCATCGAGGATTAAAGGCATTGGATGCTGTTGGTATTAAAGAAAAAATCCAGAAAAGTTGCATTCCAATGCCAGGTCGAATGATTCACGACATGGAAGGTCAATTGAGTTTTCAACCTTATGGTAAAGAAGGCCAATTTATCAATTCGGTTTCGCGCGGTGGTTTGAATGAATTGCTCATGACCGAAGCTGAAGGCCATGGCGTCACCATTCATTTCGAGCATAAATGCACAGAAGTTGATTTCGGTTCAGCAACAGCCACTTTTGAAAATGGCACATCGGTCGCTTCCGATTTTATATTCGGGGCAGATGGCGCCTTTTCGGCCTTGCGAGCTGCCATGCAAAAAACCGACAGGTTTAACTTTTCACAAGAATACATTTCGGCTGGTTATAAAGAGTTGAGCATGCCAGCCACTCGTGATGGCGATTTTGCGATGGACCCAAAAGCCTTGCACATTTGGCCTCGTGGTGAATACATGTTAATCGCCCTGCCCAATCTAGACAAGAGTTTTACTTGCACATTGTTCTTTCCTTTCGAAGGAAAAGTATCCTTCGAAGCCCTGAAAACAGAAGAAGATGTGTTGACCTTCTTCGAAACCAATTTTAAGGATGCACTGCCTTTTCTTACTAATCTTAAGCAGGAATTCTTCGAAAACCCAACTTCAAGTTTAATCACAACCCGATGCAAGCCTTGGGTGAAAGGAAAAGCTGCACTAATTGGAGATGCGGCTCATGCCCTTGTGCCTTTTTA
>JBLIKG010000062.1:0-10411 GCA_047636255.1 Roseivirga sp.
TGCCGCTCATCCTGATGACGAAAACACCCGACTCATTGCCTATATGGCGAATGAAAAGAATTTGAGAACTAGTTACTTGGCCATGACAAGGGGAGATGGTGGTCAAAATTTGGTCGGTACAGAAATTAGAGAATACCTCGGGATTATAAGAACACAAGAACTTTTAGCTGCCCGAAGAACGGATGGCGGAGAGCAATTTTTTACTCGCGCCAATGATTTTGGTTTTTCAAAAGATCCTTACGAAACACTTGGCGTGTGGGACAAAGATGATGTTTTAGCCGATGTAGTTTGGAACATCAGACGTTTTAGACCTGACGTAATCATTACTAGATTCGATACATCCTTGGTAGAAAGCGGCACTATGCATGGCCATCATACTGCTTCGGCACGATTAGCAAAAGAGGCCTTTGATATCGCAAATGATCCATCAGTTTATCCAGAACAATTGCAGTTTGTACAGCCTTGGCAGCCCAAAGGGTTGTATTGGAATACTTATAATTTTGGTGGTCAGTTTACTTCTGATCACGATCAGGAAGATGGTTACCTGTCAATTGATCTTGGTGCTTATAACCCACTTCTAGGGCTTTCATATGATGAAATTTCGGCATTAAGTAGAAGTAACCATAAATCTCAGGGCTTCGGAAGCACGGGTAGGCGAGGCGAGAGTAAAGAGTACTTAATGCGTTGGAAGGGTGCTTCAACCTCGAAAGATGCTTTCGAAAACATCGATCAGACTTGGAATCGAGTAAAAGGAGGAAAGTCGGTTGGAGATTTAATAACTAAGGCCAATAAGAACTTTAGGATCGAAAATCCAACTGGGATCATTGATGATTTAATGGCAGCAAGGGCCAAACTACTTCAAATTGAAGATGAATATTGGAAAACGGTTAAGCTAAATGAACTCGATTTAGTGATCAAATCCATCTTGGGAATCTACTTAGAGGTTGCTGCAGATGACGCCATGAAAGTAGTTGGTGATAAAATTGAACTTTCTGTAGAAACAATCAACCGTTCTGATGTCAAAGTAAAATTGCAAGGCATAGAAATTCCATCCTTGGGGCTTTCAAAACAATTTGATAAGGCGCTAGAAAATAATCAATCATTTAAAGATAAGTTGGAAGGTGTTATACCGCAAATGGAGAATTCTCAACCTTATTGGTTGAGAAAAGACGGTTCCACTGGTATGTATAATGTGGAAAACCAAGTGCTCAGAGGTTTGCCAGAAAATCCAGCTACACTTCCAGTGGTCTTCCACCTTTCTATCGATGGAAAACCATACAGCTATCAAAGTGCTGTAGTCTACAAAGAGAATGACAGGGTGGATGGCGAACTTTACAAGCCATTTGTTATTGCTCCAAAAGCCTTCGTGAATATTGCAGAGAGCGTATTGGTATTTGCAGATAACGAACCCAAAGAAGTCAATCTGATCGTAAAGTCAAGCACGGATAATTTGAAGGGAAAATTGACTTTAGATCTTCCCGTAGATTGGAAGTCGAGTCCAGCTTCCTATGATTTCGATTTGAAGAAAAAAAATGATGAAGTCAGATATAAGTTTCAAGTATTACCTCCAAATCAGCCCCAAGAAGCCAAGTTGACCGCCAAGGTCGAGATTGATGGTGCGATATATGATCAGGGATTGAAAATCATAGAGTATGGTTACATTCCTAGACAAGTGATTTATCCAAAAAGCGAAGCCAAAATTGTTCGATTAGATTTACAGAGAAAGGGACAATATGTGGGCTATATCATGGGCTCAGGTGATGAAGTTCCTCAAAGCCTTGAGCAAATTGGTTATAACGTCACTATTCTTGATCCGAACACGGTAACTAAGGAAAGCCTTGCCGCATTTGATGCAGTGATAATCGGAGTGAGGGCCTTCAACACCGAAGAACGCATGCCTTATATTCAACCAGAATTGATGGAATTTGTGAAAGTTGGAGGAACTGTAATTGCTCAATACAATACGAGTATGCGCGACCAACCTGCCATTGGCCCATATCCATTTAGCATTTCAAGAGATAGAGTGACGGTGGAAGAGGCTGAAGTCAGAATTTTGGCACCAAATCATCCCTTAATTGACGGCCCGAATAAAATTACTTCCAAAGACTTTGATGGCTGGGTGCAAGAAAGAGGCTTGTACTTTCCAGATAAATGGGACGAAAAATACACTGCGATTCTTTCAAGCAACGATCCAGGCGATAAGCCTAATGATGGCGGTTTATTAGTAGCGGAATATGGTCAAGGCTATTTTGTATATACAGGGTATTCTTGGTTCAGAGAATTGCCGGCTGGTGTTCCGGGTGCTTTTCGTATTTTTAGCAATATGATTTCTTTGGGAAATGAGAAACCAAAGAATTCAAAACTGAAGCAAATCGAAAACAAAAACTAATGACCAAGAAAATAGATGAGCCTTACAATGAGGCCAAGCCTCCATTTTTTAAACATTGGTCAGGCATGTATTGGCTGCTAATAGGCACTTTGGCAGTTTTCATCTTATTGTTTTATCTGTTTACCATTAATTTTTCATGAGCTGGATTGATTGGCTGGTACTCTTCGGAACATTAATTTCTATTGTGGCATACGGGGTATACAAAACCCGCGGTACCAAAGATATGGATAGCTACTTAAGAGGCGGCAGCGACTCTAAATGGTGGGCAATCGGGCTATCCATAATGGCAACTCAAGCCAGTGCTATTACCTTTCTTTCTACCCCAGGTCAGGCCTATACCGATGGAATGCGCTTTGTGCAGTACTACTTTGGCTTGCCCATTGCGATGATCATTATCTCAGTATTTTTTCTACCAATGTATTACAAGGCAAAGGTCTACACCGCCTATGAATACTTAGAATCCAGATTTGATTTAAAAACAAGGATGCTGGCTGCTTTTATCTTTTTGATTCAAAGAGGATTGGCTGCGGGGATTACCATTTATGCCCCTTCAATTATTTTAAGCGCTCTGTTAGGCTGGCCATTACAAGCCACGACCATTGTAATTGGTGTCTTGGTAATCATTTATACCGTATCGGGAGGAACAGAAGCCGTTACCGAAACACAGAAGCAGCAAATGACCATTATGATGGGTGGGATGATAGTTGCAGGTATATTAGTCATCTATTCACTACCAAGCGGTGTAGGCCTAACTGACGCGCTTCATGTAGCAGGTAAAATGGAGAAACTGAATGTAATCACCACCAATTTCGATTTGGAAGATCGCTATAATATTTGGTCAGGACTAACAGGAGCGGTGTTCCTATTTATGTCTTATTTCGGAACGGACCAATCTCAAGTTCAGCGTTATTTATCAGGAAAAACCCTGTCAGAAAGCAGACTTGGCTTGATGATGAATGGATTGCTGAAAGTACCGATGCAGTTTATTATTCTATTGATTGGTGCTTTGGTTTTTGTGTATTATCAATACAATCAGCCACCAATATTCTTTAATGAGAATCTTACTGAAGAAGTAATGCAAACCCAGTATGCAGATGATTTTCGGGATTTGGAAAATGATTACATGAAGGTCTTTGATACCAAGCGAGAAATGGTTTTTCAACTCAATGCGGCTATTGATGAAGGTGATGAATCAGTCATTGCTGATGTTAAATCTGAGTTGAATGCATTGCAAAAAGAATCTGATGAATTAAGGGCGGAAGCGAAAGCATTAGTGGGAACAGCTTTGCCCGAAGCAGAAACCAATGACAAGGATTACATCTTCATGACCTATGTTATGAAAGTGTTCCCAGTAGGGATTGTAGGTTTACTCTTTGCTGTAATTTTTTCTGCAGCCATGTCATCTACCAGTTCAGAACTAAATGCATTGGGCTCAACCACTACAATTGACTTCTATAAGCGAAAGATTAATCAAAATCAAACGGACAACCATTACCTCAAATCCTCGAAGTATTTCACTTTAGCATGGGGGATTTTGGCAATCATTTTTGCTTCAACTTTATCTCTTTTCGAAAATTTAATCCAAGCAGTAAACCTGATTGGTTCACTGTTCTACCCAACGGTATTAGGTATTTTTGTAGTGGCGTTCTTCTTCAAAACGATAAAGAGTAATGCCACTTTTATAGGTGCTATTCTAAGTCAGATGGTGATAATGTTAGTACATTATTTAAACATTAATGGAATAGCTGGGCCCTTTACGATGGGATTTCTTTGGTATAATGCTTTAGGCTGTATTTTAGTAGTGCTGTTTAGTTTTATTCTGAATTTCATTGTACCGCAAAAGGGACAGTAAGCGCTTCACATTCTTCCAAAACTTTTTTTCGCTTGCGCTGATCAATCAATTCAATGGCACTTGAAGAATCAAGCAGTTGGCGACAAAGCACGATATCTGCATTCAACAGCACTTGCTTTTCAACTTTAGTTAGGGAAAGTAAACAACTGATAGGGTAGAGGCCAGAGATTTCAATTCGCTCTTTCAAACTACCTTTATCAGGATATGCCCAGGCAATCATGTTCATTCCGCTGCAATTCGCGTATTCAATAGCGTCTGTAGTAAAGCCTGTATTCACGACCAGCCAGCCTTTTAGCTTTTTGTGAGGTACTTTTGGTTGGTAATTGGCTGCCAAATCATTGAACCTAGAATGAACGTACAATGCCACTTTTACATCAAGTTTAAAAGTGGGTTTACCATGGTATTTACATTCCATAAAATGAAGCTCAGTTTCGTTTTCTGCCTTTACATCGACTTCGTGTGTTACGCATTTCCCATTAAGTACTACTCCTGTTTCTACTTCATAGCCTTGGAATTCAAAAAGATGTCCAATGAAAGACTCAAATGGATAACCTGAGGGACCTAATTCCATAATTGCTTTTTTAAGGCTATATCGTCCAGCGGTGATTTTAGAAGCTTTTTTGAGTTGAGTGAAGGCTTTTTTATAAATTTCCTTGGTAGACATCCCATCGAAAATGCATCTTTCAATTTCGTTTAAGATTGAATTGATTAGCTCATTGCTGGCGCCAGCTTTGAAAAGAGATTGCTTTAATTTGTCTGCCTCAAAAGGAACGAGATCGCCAGAGTACTTCTTTACCAAAATTTCCTTCATAGATTGAAAAATACAAAGAGCTTCGGAAATAACAGTTGAATATTTTCTATTTCGAAATTAAGGTTGGCAATAAATCTTGACTAATTTTAGACGTGTATGCAATTGTAGATATAGAAACCACCGGAAGCTCTGCTAATTACGGTAAGGTAACCGAAGTGGCCATTCTAATCCATGATGGGAAACGGGTTGTGGATGAGTTTCAGACCTTGATTAATCCCGAACGAGCAATTCCGATGAGCATCACTCATCTCACAGGCATCTCTAATGAGATGGTACATGACGCTCCTAGGTTTTACGAGGTGGCAAAAGAAATTTATCAAATGTTAGAGGGGAATATTTTTGTTGCCCACAACGTGAATTTCGATTACTCTTTTCTTAAAAACGAGTTTCAGCAACTAGGAGGAAATCTCAATCTCAAGAAACTTTGTACTGTTCGGCTTTCTCGAAAGATCTTACCCGGTTTCCAATCTTATAGTTTGGGTAGATTATGCGATCAATTGGGTATTGCGAATCATGCCAGACACAGGGCCATGGGCGATGCGCGTGCTACGGCTGAGTTGATGACCTTACTCGTTCAAAAAGGACAAGCTGAAATTGATGCCTTTCTTAAGAAAAATTCTAAGGAATCAGATTTACCATCTAACCTTCCTAGAGAAGTTTTTGATCAATTACCAGAGTTAACGGGTGTATATTACTTCCATGACGTGCATGGAAGAATCCTTTATGTGGGCAAAGCGAACGATATCAAAAAAAGGGTCAGAGGTCATTTTTCAAGTACTGATGTCGTTTACAAACAGGGGCTTAAAGACAAGCTTCATGACATTACCTATGAGATTTGTGGTGATGAGATGATTGCCTTTTTATTAGAGTCTTCTGAAATAAAAAAGCATTTCCCAATCTATAATAAGGCTCAAAAGTTCAGTTCGGTGCGGTATGGCATGTATCATTATGAAGATGGAAAAGGGTTTCAACGGTTTTCTATTGGTAAGTTGGTCAAGGGAAATCCACCATTGATTAGTTTCACCTCTTTCGACAGGGCGCGTGATTACTTGATTGAGTTGGTGAAAAGACATGAACTTGACCCAGAACTTTGTAGCCTACCAGCCTCTATGATGTTATATTTTGGTTATTCTGTAAAAACAGGGGGCGATCAAACCACTCAAAAGCAAAGATTTAAAGAAGCGATTCAATCAATAAAGGATGATTCTCAGTCTTTCTGCCTTCTAGGAAAAGGAAGAACAACAAACGAGCAATCTGTGGCTTTAGTCGAAAATGGGAAGTACTTGGGTTTTGGCTTTTATGAAAAGCAAGATGCTTTTTCTTCAATAGAAGAAGTCAAGGGTGTAATTACAAAGTATCCCGACACTCCAGATATTCATCGTATCCTCAATCAGTTTCATGCCAAAAGGCAGTCTATAAAACTGGAATCGTCAACTTCAGTTTGGAATCAAGGTCTTTTTGCCAATTAAAAATACCTTATTTTAGGTATGTTCTTAGGTAATTGGAATTCATAATTTAGTCAGAGGATAACCGTTGAAATAATTGTTTCGGTAATGTGCAAATTGTTGAAACTAATTGAAACCTAGCACGATTAAGTATTTACTAACATAAAACCTGAACGAAATGAAAAGGACTAAAGAAATTGGTGGAAAATTACTTAAATACGCAGGAGATCGTATTCAAGGCTCTCAAGAGAAATCTGAAAGAATAATCAAGTATGTGAATGATGCGAGTGTGATTGGTAAGGAGTTATTTTACTCAAGCATGCTTATGGCAGCTCATAAATACCTTAAGGTAGAGCCAGAAGGAAATGAGTTTTAAGAGAAACTCAACGTGCTTTAATCTGCTTTAAAGTTTTCAAGTCTTATATTTACAGAACATTCCCAATTAGGGAATTTTTTTTGGTCAAAATCTTTAATTAAAACGTTTATCGAGATCTGGTAGGGCATTTGCTTACGTTGGTGTATAGTAAATAATCATAGTGGAATCGAAAGCAATTATGGAGAAATATTTAGTATGTCCTTTTTCAAGAAAGTCTCTCAGGCTAATGAGTGAAAAGGAGCTGAATAAGGTTAATTCTTTAATAAAAAATGAGCAACTGTTCTTTTACGCAGGAGCGCCTCTTAATTTCGATTTAGAAGCTGCATTTGTTACGGAGAATCAGCTGTACATTTACCCTATAATTAACGGTATCGTTTTTCTTCAAAAGCAGACCGCAATAGTTGCCAATAACAGAACTCAAAACCCACTTAAGAGAATTTCTCAAGTTCAGATTGATGCATTTTATAGAGCACATGGCTTTGGTGAAGAGAATGAGACAATTATTGCATCAAAAGCGCTAAGAAGTAATAAACTTAGTGATAGCCAATTATTAGAGTTAGCTGCTTTGCTACCGCAAAAAGGACATTGCTTTTTGAGCATTGCTACCCACGATGTTGATTCTATTCATAATCTAATTTATAGGTTGAAATATACGCATCATTTCCATATGGATTTTTCATTATCTAGGCTTGTGGCCATTCAAAATGACCTACCAAAATCGACAATCTTGATTTTGGGAGACATGAACTTTTTGCCTTTCAATACTGATGCAATAGACGGCTTATTTTCATTTGATTACATCAACGATTACGAAAAGGAAATCCAAACAGGAGCTTACGATGAACTTAAGCGTTGTTTGAATAATGATGGAGTTTCGATTATGCTTTACGATAAAGAAAAACCTTTACATTCAAAAAATCAATTAAAGTCAGATCAACTTTCAAAAAAGGCACTAGCTGTTGTCGCACCATGGATGAAAGTGAAACTTCCGAGTATAATTTTCCACCCAATTTCTGATGTTTCCAGTAATGGTAGTGATACAATTGTAGCTAAGGCTTCACTTGGTCAACAATTATCTTAATTCTTGCTTTCTTCCCAAATCTATTTCAACCTTTTTTGCGTAGGAAGGTTATAGGTTTAATAAAAAGACATCATGAAAACTAAAATAATGTTAATCGGTGGACTGTTGGTTCTACTTGTAGCGAGTTTAATCTCATTAAAGAGCCAAACATCTGAGGTAACCAATGAGGAATTGGACCAAGAGAAACCGAAATATGAAATTCAATTGCCAGAGGAAGAATGGAAGAAAAGGCTAACTCCTGAGCAATTTGAAATACTTAGAAAGCAAGCAACAGAGCGAGCTTTTACAGGGGAATATGATAAGTTTTACGAAAAAGGTACTTATTATTCGGCAGCAAGTTTACAGCCTGTATTTAGTTCTGAAACTAAATTCAACTCAAGATCGGGCTGGCCGAGCTTTTGGAAACCAATTTCTGATGACGCAATTGAGCTAGTGAAGGATACTAGCTTTGGATCTGTGCGTTGGGAAGTTGTGGACAGTAAAAGTGGCTCTCATTTAGGACACGTTTTTGACGATGGTCCTGATCCAA
This sequence comes from Roseivirga sp., assembly GCA_047636255.1. Taxonomy (GTDB): domain Bacteria; phylum Bacteroidota; class Bacteroidia; order Cytophagales; family Cyclobacteriaceae; genus Roseivirga. The sequence continues at coordinate 8,484 of JBLIKG010000062.1, forward strand.
CAGGGCTTAGATATTGCTTAAATTCGGCCGCATTAATATTTGTTCCCGAAGGAGGTAAGCCACCAAAATTCAAAAAAGACGATAACTAGTTTATCAACAGAGAATATTTATTTAACATTGGCCTGTCAAACAGGCCTTTTTTATTTTCAATTATGCAAGAACCACAAGCACTCAATTCAGTAGCAGAATTTCATAAAACATTTAAGCATCCGATTGTTAAAACGCCCCAAATTCCATCTGAAGATCGATGTAATCTCCGAGTTGCGTTGATTGCTGAGGAATTAAAGGAATTAGAAGAAGCAATAGATCAAAATGATTTAGTGGAGGTAGCTGATGCGCTTTGCGACATTCAGTATGTGCTATCAGGAGCTATCTTAGAGTTTGGTTTGGGCGATAAATTCAAAACATTATTCGATGAAGTGCAACGATCTAACATGAGCAAAACCTGTAAAACAATGAAGGAGGCGGAAGCTACTAGATCTCATTATTTACAAAAGGATGGGACTGAAAGTTATATTGAAGAATCTGATGGACACTTTTTAGTGTACAGAACTGCAGATAATAAAACCTTAAAGTCAATAAATTATTCCCCCGCAGATCTTAAAAGCATTTTGAACGACACTAAATAAAAACCATTCGGTGTTTAGGGCGTTACTGCATTAGTGAATCAAATTAAAAAATTAAATGCACACATTGTATTCAATATTGACAAGTCTGTTTCTCACCTTATCGGGCTGTTCTACTTCGTCTGAGCAATCTACTTTGGCTAATCCAAAATTGGTTTTAGATCAAGGGAGTGAAATAGCGACTTTTGCTGGTGGTTGTTTTTGGTGTACCGAAGCTGTTTTTGAACGCGTAAATGGCGTTACTGATGTGGTTTCAGGTTATACTGGTGGCAAAGAAAAGAATCCTACCTACAGGCAAGTTAGCTATAGCGAGACAAGCCATACAGAAGGAATTCAAATCTACTTCGATCCTAAAGTAATTTCTTACGATAAGCTTTTGGAGATCTTTTTTGCTACTCATGATCCAACCCAAGTAAATAGACAAGGGCCAGATGTTGGCGCTCAATACAGAACTGAAGTATTCTATCATGATGACAATCAGAAGCAAGCTGCTGAAAAGTACATTTCAAAGCTAAATAGTGAAGGGAAGTATGATAAGCCAATCGCAACTCAGGTTACTGCATACACAGAGTTTTGGCTTGCCGAGGATTATCACCAGAATTACTACGAGTTAAACCCTGGTAATCCTTATATCATCAATATTGCTGTCCCTAAAGTCAAAAAACTTAAAAAGTATTTCCCAGACTTAGTGAAAGATAGATATAAAGCTGAAAAGTAAACTTCCACGATATGCTATTAAGGCCAGTTCAGATTTTATTTAAGCTGGCCTTAATTTTTTCTAATGCTTTCAACGTTTTATTACCACGGGATTTAAAACCAGCCGAGGCGTATGGCATTTGGTCTTCAATTATAATTTTCAATTCTTCTTTAAGCTCAGGAATATGCCTGACAATATTCAATAATACCGTCATCGAGAAGCATTTTACAGCTACAGGCTCATTTTTGGATGACAATAGTTTAAAGCAAACATCGGCAGCATTACCCCATAATGTTTCTGGGATTTTAATTTCTTGGAGTACCCTTACTATATTTCTCTTTATGGCATCGTGAAGATTTTCTTTCTTTAAGTTCAATACCATTTTTTCGAGGTGTTTATTCACTAAGCCCGGATATTTTCTTGATACTTCGCCAACTACCCATGCTGCTCTTTGGGTCACGCGGGATTCGTCTTGTATGAACAAAGTCATCAGAATATCAAACCGCTCCTGTTGGTTACCAATGTAATTGCTAATCAACTCTGTATTAAGCTTGGAGTGCTCTATTAAAAGCTGTTTTCGGATTTCCATCTTTAATTATCGCTCA
>JBLIKG010000063.1:0-10367 GCA_047636255.1 Roseivirga sp.
GCTTAATCTCATATGGATCATTTTCGGAGGCTTTTGGCTTTTCCTCACCCACCTTTTTTGGGGTATTGTCTTCTGCATTACCATCATAGGAATCCCATTTGGCAAACAGCACTTCAAATTAGCAGGTCTTGCTTTCGCTCCATTTGGGAGGGGAGTTTAGTTAGCGTCTTTCTGGTTATTAGAGTCACGTGAATCCTTCTTAATTCCGTCTATACTTCATAGCGAAATAATCTAGGAAGGGTGGGGTCATGATTTTTCGTTGGAATGATTGGCTTTAAATTCTTTGGTCAGCCTAGTCTTAAGCTCTTTCACGCCAGGTAATTCTCCTTTGTATTTTTGAGGAAGTTTCTTCTTGAGAGTGTACTCTGCTACTCCTATGGGGTTTTGAATGCCCATTAGCGCATAATCTACCTCCACATTGTCCTTCTCTGCACAAAGTATAATACCAATAGAAGGATTTTCTTCTGGTAATCGAACTTGCTCATTAAGCAGGTTAAGGTAAAAATTCATCTTTCCAGCAAATTCTGGCTGAAACTCTCCAATCTTCAAGTCAATGGCTACAATGCATTTAAGCTTTCTATGGAAGAATAGAAGATCAACAAAGTAGTCCTTATCTCTTAGTACGAGTTTATATTGATTACCCATATAGGTGAACCCATAGCCTAACTCCAAAACAAAGTCCTTGATTCTTGCCACAATTTTGTTTTCCAACTGCCGCTCTAGGATAGGACCATCAATGTCTAAAAAACTTAGGGTGTATTTACTTTTTAAGGTTTCGTTGGCCTGTTCTGAAAAGTGAGCAGGTAGAGTAGCTTTGAAATTGCTCTGTTTTTTATTAAGTCTATGATTCTTATAAGCCTCACTTTTAATAGCATTCAATAGCGTGTTTCTACTCCATGCGGCTTCAATGGTGCATTCCAAATAGTATTTTCTTTCCCCCTCCGCTTTAATCTTGGTGAATAAGAGAATATTCTGACCGCAGTTAACCCTGTAAGAAAGCAAGCGTTGTTCCTCATTCTCTAAATAAGTAAGGTGGTATTGTCGCATATACCATAGATTCCTGCTTGAGAAACTTTCTTTAGACCCAGTAACCTTATTTATATCCATTGCCAATTGTTCAACAATAGACTTACCCCAACCTTCTTCTTCTTGTTTTTCAACTATACGTTTTCCAATTGTATCGTATAACTGCATCATCGTTATAGTAAGCTCTTCTGAAGCTTTCTTTCTATGACGTTCTATTTCTAGCAGTATATTCTACAATAGCTCCTCATAGCTTTTATCTAGATGCAATTCCTTATTCATTTTCTATTTATGCAACAGATGTTGCAGTATTACTTTTTTTACCATTACCACTTCTGCAACAGCTGTTGCATTATTAACTTCACTACCTAAATTGGTTCGATTCACATCATTGGTATACCCACCCTTCGGTATGCAGCATTTTAAATTGGCTGGCTTAGCCTTTGCTCCGTTTGGGAGGGGGGGTGAAGTTGATTATTTAGTAGATTTAAATTTATTTGCCAGCTTTATCTAAAAGTTGATAAGGGTCAATAACTGGAAGAATAATACCCTTAAATTCTGTGACTTGAGTACGATCTAGAATAATGCCTCTGGCAGTTGAATAAGATATCCCAGAAATAGTTGCAGCTAGATTTTCATCTACTCCAAAAGCTTCACCGCTCTTTTCCCAAGAGACATATTCATCTAGATTTTCTATCATATAAATGAAGTCAATGCAATAACTTCCTCTAACCCCAATTTCTTTTTCGTCCCCATCTACACCTTTAATATTAATGGTTAATCGTAATCGCACCATTTTATTTTCTAGATCGAAGCCAGGGGATGATCCCAAATCGACTTTGAAGCTTTCCATACCGGACTCCGCATCCATAAGTTCTTCATCAACTTCAAAATGAGCCTTAAGTATTTTTATGCCTTCTAGGTGAATTAGCTCTGGATTAACTTTTACCGAACTCATAATTAAGCAACTTTAATTCCTGATGAGAAAATTTCAGAAGTACGCTCGTTCCAACTTCCGGCTGTTCGGTATGCTTTATTTGGTGGAGATAAATCTTTATTCAAGCTTGCCGTTACCTCTACTCTCACAAATTTTGTGCTTTGAGGGGTACGCTCTTCTGCCTTTTGAGGAGTTAGAATAATCTGTTCACCTAGTGCCGCCTCAATTTTACTAATGCTTTTAAGAGTAAAATTGTGCATGCCAGTCAACCACTTACTTACTTCTGATTCTTTTTTGTCTAAAAGTTTAGCAAACTCTCTTTGGGTCAGCCCTTTTTTCTGGAGAACTGTGAATATCTGATCCGATATTTCCATGGAACGATCAACGAAGTTTTTTACTTCTTGGCTGACTTCTATTTCATCAAATATTTTACTCATTGGTTTATTTTTTAGTAAAGTTCAGATTACCGATAAGCTCCTTGTCCTTGATAGTAAGCTTTTGATTCTTTAATCGAGTATTAACAAAAGCTGCAATGTCGTTCATGAGGTCAAAATGCGGTAAAGCATCTGGGCTGTCTTGCACTTTCTTAGAGGTCTTTTCGCCACCACCGCCTAAAACGACAATTTCATCCGAAACCCTGTGGCAATACAGCCGAAGTTTAGATCCAGGAGGTGGAATTGGGATTGCTTTAGCCCTTTTCTCTTGTCGGAAATATCGTTCTTGAGCACCATTGACGGTACCAATTTTCTCAAGCCAGTATTTAATGATTTGAACATCTCTATTAAATTTTTCCCTATCCTTAAAGCGTATAAAGAATTCATCCGTTTCGCTGTTTTCCTTACCATCAGTACAAACTGTGTAGAAGGTTACTTTTGGTAATACTTTGTAGATAACAAGATGATAACGCTTCACTTATAAGTGAAGTTTTCAAAGGTAGATATTTTTTTCAGACGGGCAAGCCTTATTTCAAACCATAAAAGTAAGGTAAATTAATGTTTATTCTGAGCAATACAATATGTGTAACATTCAAGAAAGAATTTATCTTTGAGAATGCTTCTCCACCCCATACAACCAAAAGACGCGCTAAACCAAGCTTACCGAAAAGTAAAGCCGTTTGGAAGTGATATTGACGCCTTTAGGCAGAATCTGCTCTACTTGATGAGTCAGGTGGATGATGCAAAGGATGAGGAGAACCACAAAACCGAAATGCGTGATTTTCTCAAAAAGACCTATTTCGGGGAAGACTACTACTTTAATGTAAAACAAAATATTGACTGGGCGATTTTCAATGGCGCCAAAAGCAGCGATTCGGTTGGGGTGATTATTGAGGCGAAAAGGCCTACCAACAAGGGTGAAATGGTGACCAAAGACAACCTGAACCGCAAGGCATTTCATGAGTTGATCTTATATTACTTAAGGGAACGCATAACGGAGAAAAACCTCGAAGTCCGGCACCTGATCATCACCAATATTCACGAGTGGTTTATTTTCGATGCGCAGGTTTTCGAAAAGTTATTCGCCCAAAATAAGAGCTTTGTTAGGCAGTTCGAGCAATTTGAAAGTAAGCAACTTTCTGCTTCTAATACCTCGGTTTTCTACAACGAAATTGCCAAACCATTTTTAGATAAACTCGAAAGCGAAATTACTTTCACCCATTTCGATTTAAAGGATTATGAAACTGTTTTAAAGAAAGGTGACAGCGAAAGCAACAAAAAACTAATCGCGCTCTATAAGATTTTCTCTCCAGAACATCTGCTTAAGCTCAATTTTGCCAACGACAGCAATAGCCTCAATAAAGAATTCTATAAAGAACTCCTCCATATTATTGGCTTAGAAGACAAAAAAGAAGGAGGCAAGCACATTATTCAGCGCAAGGCCAAAGGTCAACGAGATGAAGCTTCGCTTTTGGAAAATACCATTAAGCAGCTAGACAAACGTGATCTCATTTTTCAGGTGGAAAAACCAACCCAATATGGTGCTTCCAAAGAAGACCAACTTTTTGGGGTGGCGCTTGAGCTTGTAATTACTTGGGTAAACCGCGTACTTTTTCTCAAGCTGCTCGAAGCCCAATTGATTAGCTATAACAAAGACAAAGCTTTTGCTTTTCTCAATGCCGATTTGATTCATGACTATGACGATCTAGACGATCTCTTCTTTGGCGTATTGGCCAAAAGACCTGAAGAACGCGATGAGGAAAACCACAAAAAATTTAGCCATGTGCCTTACCTCAACAGTTCTTTGTTTGAATCCACCTCCTTAGAAGCCTCAACACTATATGTCGGTTTGTTGCGCGATGAACGCCAGTTGCCTTTGCACAGCCAAACGATGTTGAAAGACAATAACGGCAAACGCAAAAGCGGAGAATTGAGTGCCCTTCATTATCTCTTTGCTTTTCTCGATGCCTATGATTTCAGTTCCGAAAATGGAGAAGAAATTCAGGAGGAAAAGAAAACCCTGATCAATGCTTCGGTGCTGGGACTGATCTTCGAAAAGATCAACGGCTATAAAGATGGCTCTTTCTTTACGCCAGGTTTTATTACCATGTACATGTGCCGCGAAACCATTAGAAGGGCGGTTTTACAGAAGTTTAAAAATGAATTTGGCATTGAAGCCGATGATATTGACGATCTCTACAGTCAACTGGACAGAAAGAAAAAAGCAGAATACAATGCGGCCATCAACAGCCTAAAAATCTGTGACCCTGCGGTGGGTTCTGGTCACTTTTTAGTTTCGGCTTTAAATGAATTGATCGCTATTAAAAGCGAACTGGAAATACTAATTGACAAAGAAGGCAAACCCCTGCGTGATTGCACTTTTCAAGTGATTAACGATGAATTGAATGTAAAGCTAGACGATGATTTTTTTCAGTACAACCCAAAAAACCCAACCAGCCAGCGCATTCAAGAAACCATTTTCCGTGAAAAGCAGACCATTATTGAAAACTGCCTCTTCGGGGTAGACATTAACCCCAACTCTGTAAAAATCTGCCGCCTTAGGCTATGGATTGAGCTGCTGAAACATGCTTATTATCGTCAAAGTACTGAACTCTCCAAGGGTTCCAAACCCTTGGAGAGTTATTCGGCTTTGGAGACCCTCCCAAACATCGACATCAATATAAAATGCGGTAACTCGCTCATCAGTCGTTTTGGGCTAGACGAAGACCTAAGCGGAATCCTTAAAAAATCAATGAAATGGGACATTGAGGTTTATAAAGGATTGGTGCTCGATTATAAGCACGCGAACAATAAAGAGGAAAAGAAAGGGCTGGAACAGCTCATCGGCCAGATTAAGAAAGACTTCCATACCGAGATTAACAAGAAAGATAAAAGGGTGATTCGCCAAAATCGATTAGGAGGCGAACTCTTCAACCTCACTCAAGAAAGCCTTTTTGAAGAAAGTCCTGCCCAAAAGAAAAAGAGAAAGGCCGAAATTGAGAAAAGGGAAAAGGAACTCAACAAGCTTTCTACAGAAATTAAAGAAATTGAAAGCAACAAGATTTATGAAAACGCCTTTGAGTGGCGTTTTGAATTCCCCGAAGTGCTAAACCATAATGGCGATTTTCTGGGCTTTGATGTAGTCATTGGAAATCCGCCCTACATTAGGCAAGAAGCCTTTTCTGCCGATAAACCCTATTTACAGCAACACTACCAAACCGCAGCAGGCACGGCCGACCTCTTTGTGTATTTTGTGGAAAGGGGTATGAACGTACTGGCGCAAAATGGCCAATTCATATACATTTTACCCAACAAATGGATGCGGGCAGGCTATGGCAAAAAACTGCGCAATTGGGTAGGCCAGTTTTCTATTGAATCTATTGTGGACTTTGGCGACTTGCCCGTTTTTGAAGAAGCCACTACTTACCCCTGTATTTGGCACATGAGCAAAACCGCCAATGCCGAACCCAACTTTAAAGCCAGCACCATTGAATCGCTGGAGTTTGATGTGTCTTTGGGAGCATATGTAAAGGAAAACCAGTTTGAGGTAAACCAAAGCCTATTGCCCGAAAATGGCTGGACATTGGTGAATGACAAAATTCAGCGCCTTTTAGAAAAGATTAAAAACCAAGGAACTCCACTTGGGGAGTATGTAGAAGGTAAAATTTTCTATGGAATTAAGACTGGCTATAACCAAGCCTTTGTAATTGACGAGGCTACTAGAAAGCAATTGATTGAACAAGACCCCAAAAGTGCCGAAATCATTAAGCCATTTTTGGCAGGCAGAGATATAAAAAAGTATCAGCAGCCTAAGAGCGATAAGTATTTGATCCTCTTCAAAAATGGAGATACTAAAAAATGGTTTGGTGATTTGGATGAAGAAAAGGCATGGGGGAGACTTGAAGAGAAATTTCCTTCTGTTTCAGGTTTTATAAAGCAATTTGAAGTAAAAGCCAAAGCTAGGTCTGATCAAGGCCATTATTGGTGGGAACTGAGAGCTTGCGATTATTACGATGAGTTTGAAAAGGCTAAAGTTATGCTTCCAGATATTTCAATTAGGTGTGAAGCGCTTTACGATGAAGACAATTTCTATTGTGTAAACACAGCTTACATTATGCCAACATTAAAAAAGTCAGACTTGGGCTTATTGAATTCTAGTCTCGTTCTTTTCTTTTATGGGAATATCACTCAAACAATTAGAGGAGGTTATTACAGATTCATCCGACAATACTTGGAGCAAATCCCTATGGTAGATTCAACTTCTCTCGAATCCAAAGTCGACCAAATCCTTTCTCTCAAAAAGGCCAACCCACAGGCAGATACTTTGGCTTTAGAGTGCGAAATTGATTTGATGGTTTATGCACTATATGGGCTGAACGAGGAGGAGATAAAGATTGTGGAGGGAGGAGAAGGATGAGTGAGGAAGAGTCAAATATTGAAACTTATGAAGATTGCTTCGTTGCCTTTCTCGATATACTTGGTTTTCGGGAAATAGTAGGTAAGAATTCTCATGATGAATTAGCTCACATCTATGATCATTTTGAAAGGTCTATTAATGCTAGTGTTGAAAGTCACAAAAAAGTTATAGAATCAATAAAACCCGAATTCCAATATATAGGATCAACCATTGTATCAGATTCTATAATTCTTTGGACTAAACATGCCAATTCAGATTGCTATATAAAAATCATTTCAGTCGTTCGCTCTTTGCTAATTAGTGGAATGATGAATGGAATACCACTTAGAGGAGGTATAGCCCAAGGCTCATTTTCTTTTAAAAAGGGCTTACTAGGACCAACCTATTTTGGTAAGGCTTTAACGGAAGCTTATTCATTAGAAGTGACCCAAAAATGGAGTGGAGTAATTATTCAGGAGGGAATACATGAAGCAATGATTTCAGAGAACACCATGTCCGCGAGAGCTTTGATAGAATTTCCAATTATGGTTGAGAACTACATCGTACCATCAAAGAATAGAGATTTAAGACAATCAAGTGCGATCAATTGGCCAACTAATTTAATTAGAACTTCTGAAGAAATCAGAGAACAATTTGGTAAACACGGTAAAGAAGTTAGCTCTGAAAAAGTCAAAGAAATCGTTGATAACACTGTTTTATTCTTTGAAACTATGCAAGCCAAGTACAGAAAAACAATTGATTATTTTGTGGTCAATGGTAAACATAGAATGGAAGGGCTGAAAGCTTTTGGAGATATTTGCAGAGAGTTAGGTTATTTGAGTGGGACCTATGAGGGCGAATGGCCTAAGATTGAAAAAGATAAAATTTCAAATCAATTACTTGAGGTGATGTTTGAGGATCAAGAACGCTTCGATCGAATCGTTCAAATCGCAAAGAGCAGCAATTTGCTTGAGACAGCAGGAGCTTGGATTGTTGATGAAATCATGAGAATTAAAGAATCTTAATATGTCTGAATCTCAAAACATAGAATATAAAGAGTCTTGGAGAGACGAATACCTAAAATGGGTCTGTGGTTTTGCCAATGCCGTAGGAGGTAAAATCTATATTGGGATTACGGATAAGGGAATTGTACAGGGAATCGCCAATGCAAAGAAATTGATGGAAGACATTCCTAATAAAGTGAGGGATGTTTTGGGTATTCTGATTGAAACTAATCTTCATTCAGAGCAAGGAAATGAATATTTAGAAATTGTTGTTGAAGCATACCCTTATCCCATTAACTATAAAGGGCAATACCACATAAGAAGTGGAAGTACTAAACAAGAGTTAAAGGGGAATGCACTAAATAAGTTTTTGTTAGAAAAGTCGGGTAAGCGATGGGACGGAGTTCCTCTTCCCAATATCACTATTCAGGAACTAAGTCCTATTGCGCTAAGGCTTTATAGAGAAAAAGCATCGAAAACGAATAGAATTGAAAAAGAAGCACTGGAAGATTCTGATGAGATATTATTAGAAAATCTTATGCTTTTGGATTCAGGCAAGCTAAAAAGGGCTGCTATCCTTTTGTTTCATCCAGATCCGGAGAAATATTTTCAAGGAGCATATGCTAAAATAGGCTTTTTTAGAACCGATGATGATCTGGTTTATCAAGATGAGGTTCGAGGTAATCTTATGGAACAGATTGATAAGGTATATGACCTGATTATAACAAAATATACTACTTCTGCCATTGAATATTCGGGTACTAGTAGGAGAGAGAAAGAACTTTTCCCTCGTTTGGCGTTAAGGGAAGCACTTCTGAATGCTTTAGTTCATAAAGACTATAGTGAGGCCGAGCCTATTCAAATCAGTGTTTATCCAGACCATATCGTTTTTTGGAATGCAGGACAACTTCCAGAAAACTGGACTGCAGATAATTTGAAGCGAAAACATCCTTCAAAACCATTTAATCCAGATTTAGCTCAAGCCCTTTTCAGATGTGGTGATATTGAATCATGGGGAAGAGGCACTATTAAAATGATTAAGGAGTCTGTTGCTGGCAAAATACTTCCACCTGAATTTAATACTGAAATGTCAGGAATGATGGTAAGCTTCTTCTCAGATGCGGAAGAGTTTCTTAAAAGAAAGGAATTAAAGAAAGAGCTTATAAAAGTAGTTTTGGATACACTAGAAAAAGGAAATACCAATAATTCTAGAGTAAGAGATATTTGTAATGTTAGTAAAGCTACTGCAACTAGATACTTGAGAGAACTTGATGGAGAGTTTCTTGAAAGAGTTGGTAAAACAGGTGAAGGAACCTACTACATTATAAAGGGCTCATAAAGGGCTCATGATTATGGGTCGAAAAGATGAATATGTGCTTTACAATATGGTGTACTTGTTTTTAGTGGAATTGAAAGGGCTCATAAAGGGCTCATGATTTAATGGGTTAGATGAATTAAGAGCTAATAAGTAACTGTAAATGGTTGTTTTACTATAAACGAAGATAAATAATGGACTCAGAAGTAAATTCGATTAAAATAACGGTTAATAAAAAATATGTACTTCTGGGATATGCTATTCAAGAGATACTTTTAGAAAATGAACTAATCGATGCCAGACCAAAGGATTTAATGGAACTGCTTATTAAGAAAGGATTTTTTAAAAATGATCACAGAGATGGACTTCCATTAAGAAATATTCTTAGAGAACTTGATAAGAGAAACGAGTTATACCTAATTCCACAAGTAAGAGTTGAGAGAAAAGATAAGAACCGATTCTGGTATTTTAATCCAGTGCAGCTATGAACAAAGGTATTGTGTACATCCTCACCAATCCCGCCATGAAAGGCTAGGTAAAAATTGGAATAACTACCTAGAGCTGTCCCTCTGAGTTACGAAGAAACCGAAAAAGTCTGCCCGCTATAACCGCCAGATTCTTTCGGTCATTTCTAAGTCTAGCGTCTTCCAAATTCCCTCAGAAAGACGGTGGAAAAATCGTGTAAAACTTAAGACCAATTCCAAAACGATCAATCTGTTTTTAAGACTGAACTCTCGGATAAGTCCTTTCTCGTTTTTTTACCGAATAGAGTTCCTACCTAAATCTTCATGGGCAGCTACCCAGTCTAGCGAAGAAATGGCGGCTCCAAGAGAAATTTCACCAGCCAAAACTACGCCCGCAATGATTTCAGCAAGTTTTTTTGCCTTTCCAGTACCGTAGCAATCCATCATTGTCAGACAGTCTTTTTGGGTGGGCAGACCCGTTCCGCCACCTACGGTGCCTACGATGAGAGAAGGTAACGTAATGGTGCAATAAAATCCGCCATCGGCATTCACTTCAGTATGTAGGAAGCCCGCGGTGCTTTCGGCTAGATTGGCTACATCTTGTCCTAAAGCGATGAATAAAGCGGCCAAAGCATTGGCCGTATGCGCACCATTATTGTTTACCCCCGCCATCATGCCACCAAGATTAATCACTTTTAAATGTCGTTGTAATTGATGGGCATCTACACCAAAGTTTTGGATCAATAACCTTTCGGGAAATGTGACTTCTGCAATTACACGCTTTCCTCTAGAGT
>JBLIKG010000064.1:0-10225 GCA_047636255.1 Roseivirga sp.
ATAAATGTAGCCCTTTTGCTTTATGGCAACAAAGCTGGCCTTTCTGTTCTTTTCTAATTAATGCACTTGATGTACATCTTAAGATAGGTACTCACTACAAGTGAGCACCAGTGGGAGCCTTACCATATAATTCATTTACTGCAATAAGCCAATTCTAAATTCATTGACTTATATTGTGGCGAAAACACAGGCAACTTCAATTTTCTTGATGAAATTCAACGAAGACAGTAGAGTAAAAATACCAGCCATTCTCCATCTGATGAGACTGGGATACAATTACTTATCTCTGAAAGCCACAAGTTGGGATCATGCAACTAATATTTTTAGAACTATTTTTGATGAAAGCATCAGCCGGATCAACGCTAATAATTCAGAACTAGACCTTGATGGCTTATACAACCAAATAGCGCTTGACCTGGAAAACGAAGACTTAGGGAAAGCCTTTTATGAAAGACTGATTGACCGTTCTGGTATTAGACTCATTGATTTTGACAATTTCGAAAACAACAGTTTTCATGTAGTGACCGAATTGCCCTACGAGAAAGATGACGACAGTTTTAGACCCGACATCATTATTCTGATCAATGGGATGCCGCTTTCGTTTATTGAGGTGAAAAAGCCCAATAACCTTGACGGAATCCAAGCGGAGCACAAGCGAATGAAGACTCGCTTTCAGAATAAGAAATTCAGAAAGTTTGTCAACCTTACGCAGTTCATGGTCTTCTCCAATAACATGGAATATGACGATGAAAACCCTATTCCAATTGAAGGTGCATTTTATGCCAGTCCCTCTTATCAAGAAGCAGTCTTTAATTACTTTAGAGAAGATAAGGACTATAAAGTCATTCCTGACTTCCAAGAGCTAAGTAATGAGCAAGAGCTTTTCGTCTTAAAAGACAATAACCTCCTGAGCATAAAAGATTCATCTGAATTTGCGCTGAACAAGGATACCGACACGCCTACCAACAGAATCATTAGCTCTTTATACTCCAAAGATCGACTTGCTTTTATTCTTGAGTTCGCTTTGGCTTATGTGAAAGAGTCAACAGGGATTCAAAAGCATATTATGCGATATCCGCAGCTATTTGCTACAAAAGCAATTGAGCGCACCTTAGCGAATGGTGGTAAGAAGGGCATCATTTGGCACACACAAGGGAGCGGAAAAACGGCTCTTGCGTATTACAGTGTCAAATATTTAAAACATTATTTCGGCAAGAGAAATGTTATCCCAAAATTCTACTTCATTGTTGATAGAATTGACCTCCTAATTCAGGCAGGCCGAGAATTTAAAAGCAGAGGGCTAATTGTTCATACCATTGACTCAAAAGATGACTTTGTTCAAGACATAAAAGCAAACATTGTAGTACACAATGACTCGGGTAGAGCGGAAATTACCGTTGTCAACATTCAAAAGTTTAAAGATGACCCATCGGTAGTCTCCAATAGAGATTATCAACTGAATGTACAGCGGGTTTACTTTTTAGATGAAGTGCACAGAAGTTATAATCCACAAGGCAGCTTTTTGGCAAACCTTAATCAGTCAGATGCTAATGCCATAAAAATTGGGCTTACAGGCACTCCGCTTTTGGGTGACGATTACAACTCTCGCTCACTCTTTGGGGGCTACATTCATAAATACTACTATAACTCCTCTATCGCTGACGGCTACACCTTACGCTTGATTAGAGAGGAGATTGAGACTTCTTATCAATTGGCTTTACAAAAGGCATTAGAAGACATTAAAATTTTGGAAGGTGAAGGGAAACGCAAGTTCGTTTATGCTCACCCGAAGTTTGTGGAGCCAATGCTCGACTACATCATCGAAGACTTTCAAAATTCAAGGCTTCGATTTGATGAGAATGCCATAGGTGGAATGGTGATTTGCGACTCCTCAGAACAAGCCAAGGCACTTTTCAGAATTTTTCAGGAAAAATATGAAGTGACCGAACCGCTAAATATTGCTGCCGAAGACACCGAAAGCTATGGCAAGAAAAAAGCCTTTCAACGGAAAGTAAAAACCGCTGCTTTAATACTACATGATGTCGGTACTAAAGACGATAGAAAAGCGAAGGTTGAAGAGTTCAAAGAAGGAAAAATAGATTTTCTGTTTGTCTACAACATGCTTTTGACAGGCTTCGATGCCAAGCGTTTGAAAAAGCTGTATATCTGCCGAGTGATTAAATCGCATAACCTTTTGCAAGCCCTCACCCGGGTAAACAGAACCTACAAAGATTTCCGCTATGGCTATGTAGTAGACTTTGCCGACATTCAAAAAGAGTTCGACAAGACCAATAGAGATTACTTCAATGAACTACAGAGCGAACTGGGCGATGAAATTGAGCACTACAGTAACCTGTTTAAATCGAAGGAAGAGATTGAATCTGACATAGAAGAAATAAAGGACACACTCTTCTATTTTGACACCAACAATGCAGAGGCTTTCTCCAGGCAAATCAACCAGATCAACGATCGGCAGGAAATGCTCAATATTGCCAAAGCATTGAATACGGCCAAGAGTCTCTATAATCTCATTCGCCTCACAGGTAATTATGAGCTATTGGAAAAGCTCGACTTTAAACTGTTGCACAAGCTTTCAACAGAGGCCAACAATCGCTTACAGCTAATCAATCTGAAGCAGAGCCTAGATGCTAACGAGGACACCACTAACCTGCTTAATGTAGCTTTGGAAGACGTAATCTTCGCCTTTACTAAAATTAAGGAGGAAGAAATGGTATTGGCCGATAAGTTGAAAAACACACTACAACGCACACGCGAAATGTTGGGTGGCAACTTCGACCCAAAAGATCCTACCTTTATCAGCTTGAAAGAGGAATTGGAAAGACTCTTTAAAAAGAAAAACCTGAGCGAAGTAACCAAGGAAGAAATGGAGCAAAACATTAAAGCCTTGAATGCCATTTATGACTCCGCCAAGGAAATGGAGCGCAAGAACCAACTCTTACGGGCCAAATATGCCAATGATGCTAAATACGCACGCATTCATAAACGGCTTATGGAAAAAGACCCTTTAACTGATAAGGAAGCCAAATTATTAGAGGTTTTGCAAAGCATAAAATCAGAGGTTGACAATCACATTATGCAAAACGCCAATATTTTAAGCAACGAAAGTTTTGCAGAGAAGATGATGGCGCGTATTGTTGTCAATCAAATCAGAAATAAGTTTAAAATGGAGGTAAATGCAGAGCAATCAAAACGCATTTATCACATGATCGCCAAAGAATACCTCAACGAGTTTAACGGAAGAGCAGCATGACAGAAACTATCGCTTTTGAAAGCAAGACAAAAGCATTAATAGATAATTTAAAAAGCGTTTGCGCCAATTATGGCTTGGGCAACGATGGCAATGAATTCAAAATCATTACTCAGACTTTTTTATATAAATTCTTAAATGACAAGTTCATTTATGAGGTAAAACAGCTCGATGCTTCCATTGCCGATGCCAAAGACTGGGAAGAAACCATTCGCAATTATGATGCAGACGAATATGAGCTTTTGATGCTGCAACTGAGTGAAAACACAGCACAGATAAAGCCAGATCAATTTATCTCTTCCCTATTTGCCAAACAGAACGAGCCCAACTTTGCAGATTTATTCGATAATACCCTGATAGAAATTGCCAGAGAGAACAGCGATATCTTCTCGGTAATAACAGAAGGCGGACAAAAGATTGTGCTCTTTGAAAATATCAGCAAGTACGTAACCGATAAGCGAGACGATTTTTGCCGAGCGATCATCAACAAACTAGTTGGTTTTAGCTTTGAGCGCATCTTCAACGAGAAATTCGATTTCTTCGCTACCATTTTTGAATACCTGATTAAAGATTATAATACCAACAGTGGCGGCAAGTATGCAGAGTACTTTACGCCCCATGCCGTTTCTAAAATAATGGCGCGTTGCCTTGTGCAAGGCGAAGTGAGTAATGCCACTTGTTACGACCCTTCCGCGGGTTCGGGAACACTGCTGATGAATTTGGCTCACCAGATTGGCGAAGACAAATGCACCATTTACTCTCAAGATATTTCGCAGAAATCTTCTAACCTGCTCAGGTTGAATTTGATTTTGAATAACCTCGTCCATTCCATCCCCAATATTGTAAAGGGCAATACCATTTCCGACCCTTTCCATAAAGAGAGTAATGGAAAACTAAAGCAGTTCGACTATATCGTTTCCAACCCTCCTTTTAAACTAGATTTTTCTGACTACAGAGATGACCTAGACAGCAAGGCCAACCACGAGCGTTACTTTGCAGGCATACCTAATGTACCTAAGAAGAAGTTAGAGTCTATGGCCATTTACCTGCTCTTTTTGCAACACATAATGTTCTCGCTGAACGCAAAAGGAAAGGCAGCCATTGTAGTGCCTACGGGCTTTATTACCGCCCAGAGTGGTATTGATAAAAAGATCAGGCAAAAACTAGTGGAGAAAAAATGGCTTGCCGGAGTAGTGAGTATGCCCAGTAATATTTTTGCCACTACCGGCACCAATGTATCTATTCTGTTTATAGACAAAGAAAACAAAGGTGATGTAGTGTTCTTAGATGCCTCTAACCTGGGCACCAAAGTAAAAGTGGACGACAAGAACCAAAAGACTTTACTTTCTGCCGAAGAAGAAGACAAAATCATTAACACCTTTAATAGCAAGGTAGCGATAGACGACTTTTCTGTGGTAGTAAGTTATGATGAGATCACCGCCAAAAACTATAGCCTAAGCGCAGGCCAGTATTTTGAGGTAAAGATTGATTATGTAGATATTACTCCTGAAGAATTCAACTCACAATTAGCAACTCACAGTGAATATATAGAAAACTTGTTCAATGATTCAAAACAATTGGAATCATCAATTAAAGAACAATTGAAAGCATTGTCTTATGAAGGTTAATCTAAATGCCTCATATGACGGACGAACAGAAGAGCTGGCTTCACTTTGTAAATCAGTTACTGATTGTCATCACTCTACTCCCGTATGGTCAGAAGATGGCTTTATAGTTGTCCGCAACTTTAATATAAAGAGTGGAAGACTAATACTAGATAAACCTTCTTTTACTGATCAAAAATCCTTTGATGAGAGAATAGCGCGTGCTAAGCCTGAGCCCGGGGATATAATCATTACACGAGAGGCTCCAATGGGTGAGGTTTGCATAATTCCTGAAGGAATAGAATGTTGTTTAGGCCAACGAATGGTTTTAATTAAGCCAAATCCGAAAAAGATAGATAGTCAGTATTTACTATATGCTCTTCAATCAGAGTTTGTACAAAAACAAATCGGGGCGAGTGATAAAACAGGGTCAATTGTTAGTAACCTCAGAATTCCAGTTCTTAAAGAGTTACTTATTCCAGTTTTTAGTAATGAAAAGGAAAAAAGAATTGGAAAGATACTCTCCTCTCTTGATTCCAAAATCGAGCTGAATAATAAAATCAATGCCGAGTTAGAGGCCATGGCCAAGCTGATTTATGACTATTGGTTTGTGCAGTTTGATTTCCCCATCTCCCCTGCTTCCATGGGCAAACCCGAATTAGCGGGTAAGCCTTATAAATCTTCAGGTGGGCCAATGGTTTACAATCAAGTATTGAAAAGGGAGATTCCTGAGGGTTGGGAGGTTGGAGAACTTAATGACATTGCAAAGATTACAATGGGACAATCACCTCCAGGAGAATCTTACAATGAAAATGGAGAAGGTTCAGTCTTCTATCAAGGTTGTACAGACTTTGGCGCACGTTTCCCAACCGTAAGGAAATATACAACACAGCCAACGCGCTACGCTTCCTCGGGAGATATACTTCTAAGCGTTAGAGCACCCGTTGGTGCAATGAATATTGCCACCGAGGACTGTTGTATCGGAAGAGGTTTGGCAGCTTTAAATAGTAAGGATAATTCCGAAGCCTACCTATACGAAGTATTAAAGTACTTCAAGCAAATTTTTGATAGACGAAACACTGATGGAACCACCTTCGGAGCAATAACAAAGAATGATCTTTTCTCTTTGCCTGTTGTAATTCCGAAAAAGGGAATCATTAATTCATTTCAAGAGAAAATCGGATCAGCGTATCAAAAGCTAAATCAGCTCGAAAAAGAAAACCAAGAACTCAGCTCACTTCGCGATTGGTTATTGCCCATGCTAATGAACGGTCAGGTAACTATTAAAGAAGCTGAGGAGCAGTTGAGTATGGCTGCGGAGGCGGAAATCACATATAACGCAAAATAAATTGATTGGGATCGCCTTAAATATTGTCCAATCAACAACTAACGAATCTTTCGATATTCAAAGTCTATCAAATTGGGCTACTGTGATAGGATTTGTTTTTTCAATTGCCACACTTATTTGGACAGCAACTGTAAATAACCGAGTCACGAGGTTGAAAAGATTCTATGCTTTTCACCTTGCGATTGATGGTCATATTAAAGCAATAAGTTCACAACTGTCTAACTTGAAAAGTCTACTGCGAACCCCCGAGAGCAATAAGATGGAAATATGTGAAACTTTAACAATAATTTCTGAACAGAATAAAAGCTTGCAGTCAAAACTAAACCGATCAGAACGCTCGAGTCTAAAACGCTTGAATTATTTTATTCGAAATAAGCTAAACAAAGAAATAGTAATTCAGAAAAAAAGAAAGTGGCTAAGTCGTAACTTAAACTTCTGGTTTCCTAGCTACTTTAAATACACACCAGAAGACTGTTGGTCAATTTATCAATATTCTCATGGTATTCTAAATAGGCTAATAAATCTAAAACATGATCATGACTTAAAGATTCAATAATATGAGCAATAAAGAACAGAAGCTAATCTTAAAATTGATCCAAGAAACTCAAAGTGGAGAAATAAAATGGCGCGAAAGCACCAAGGTTCCAAGCTCTATTAACAGTTTGGAAAAACTGATTAACTCGCCATATCTTACTAATGTAAAAGATAAGGTAATCAGAATCTTTAAATACGAATACCGTTTCTACACTGACCATGATGAATTTACTACGAGTGAGGCATTTAAGCTAGAATTTACAAATTCGGATGCCTCTAAATCATTGTACTCCTTTCCAAATTACAACCAGATTGAGGATCTATATACCGAAGTTCAAAGACAAGTTAGTGGGGTTGACGAGTTCTTGGATAAATATCTAGGTGATTTTGAGAATCCAAAGGATGAGGATGATTTAATATTCTAAGTTTAAAAGTCAACTCAATCTCTATTTTTAGTAAAAAAAATGAAACGATTAAGCCCCGATCAATATCAGGATCAATTTAAAGGTAAGAAACGTAAAGAAGCACTTGAAAGAGCTTGGAAGAACCGTGACTTTGAAATTGAGCTCTACTGGAAACGCGCTACTTATTTTTGGGCTTTCACAGCGGCTACTTTTACTGGCTACTTTGTGGTTCTATTCAATAGTGCGGTTCATGCATCTTTAGAATTAGTCATGGCAATTATGGGTTTTATTTTTTCGTCCTCGTGGTATATGGTCAATTTAGGGAGTAAAAAATGGCAAGAGAATTGGGAAAAACATATTGATCAGTTGGAGGATGATATCACTGGCCCTATATACAAAACCGTTCTAATAAAGAAAGCTCCATCAGTCTCTGGCGTTAATTTAAATGTTAGCCTCTTTGTTACCATAATTTGGGTTTATCTGATTATCAATTTTTTCTTAGCAGAAGACTCCATGACCCTCCCAATCAACCTTGGTATCTTAATTCCTTTATGCATACTGGGGTTATTCATTCTGAGCATTACGGGAGCACTCAAAAAATTAGCAAACTTACTTGTCGATAAAAGCGGAGACTATCAATTTGAGCTTCGCAAAAAGAATTATAAGAACACTCAATCACTAGAAAATGAATCTACACCAGCTAAAGAATGAGCTCAAAAGGGATATTCAACAAATAGAAGATATCAATCTTCTGAAGCGGATACAAAAAATCACTACCAGAAGTCTTTATCCCCCGAAAGAAATACACACGGACCTAAGTGTTGTAAACCAATATGATGTTATTGGCGCAAGACCATTTTTGGTTCAATTTAAAGAGCACGAATTTGAACCTAAGAAGTGGGTAGATCTTTATGTTGAGGTCATCAAGTGGGTATTAGACTATCGCAAGATAGAATCCTTATCAAACCCAATTTTAGACTATAGTAACAAAACACAATGTGTAGTTAACAATAAGCCTTATCATCTTAATGGTAAATCTTTCCGGTCTGAGTTTAAGCATAAAGCACTATTTATTGACGGACATGGCGGAACAAAACACCATGTCAATACTCTGATTAAGATTTTTACAGAATTATATATTCCTCTGGAAGAGTTAAAGATTGGTTTTTGGTTGCCACAATCTCCCAGCAACACTATCTCAGGGTCCATTTAATGTATATTTGAACTAAAACATAAACCTGTAGGTTGATAAAATGAATATTGTTAGTATCTTCGAGCACTCAAAGGATTGTCTTTATGCAGTTTTATATGAAGGTGAAGCATTAAATGCTCTAAGAAACTTACAAAAACAATGGAGCGATTATGAAGAACTGAGAAAATTCTTCATTCAATATAAAAGGGATTATGAAGCTTACTACGGCAAAGGAAAAACCAACGAGATTGTTGAAAAAACAGTTGATGATGCCGATAATTTGTTCGAATGGCTATTCGAATTAGCAGAAGATGAAACTGGTAATAACCTTAACCAGTTTTTCAAACCACTACACAACAAAGAAAAAGATACCGTTTATGATCTACAGCAACTCAAAGCTTACGGAAATCAACACAATTCATTTTTACGCGTCTATGCCATTAGATATGGCAACTCTTTCGTTATCACAGGTGGTGCTATAAAGCTCACTGACGGAATGATTGAAAGGCCGCATACAAAAGCGGAACTTTACAAACTTGATTTAGTTAAGAAATACCTTGAAGAAGGTGAAGATGCAGAATTCGTCTATTTAGATATTTGATATCATGAGCAAGATCGAAGAAAAATTAAAGAAACTCGCAGCAGAGAACCCAGTATCAGACTGGAAAAAGCAAATTGAGTATCGTAAAGCCAACAAAGGCTGGTTGAGAAAATCAGGCCGTGTGGCATTACGCGTTTTAGATGCGCTTGACGAAAAAGGCTGGAGTCAGGCAGAATTAGCCCGTCAATTAGAGGTTAGTCCGCAGCAAATAACCAAAATAGTAAAAGGCCAAAGTGATTTCAAGTTCTCCACCATTGATAAGTTGGAGAAGGTGTTGGGTATTCAGTTACAGGCTATATTGATGACTGATGAGGTTGTCGTGAAAAATGAGGAAGTAGAGGAAGAAATTACCACTGAACATAATTACTCATCAGTGAATCCAAGCTTGGTTATGCAGGTTACTCATCGTAGAACGAATGATGATCAGGAATCATCATTCGTTGAATACGATGCAGATGAAGACTTAAGAGAAATGTAAAATGGCTGATCAATCAATCGGTTTTGTACTAAGTCGAATCAAGACAATTCATTTTGAATTGAACGACTCTGTTTATAATGATGCCGAGGATGTCAAATTCGAAACTGGTATTTCGGTTAAAGCATCTGATAAAGAGCACTTGATCTCAATCTTCTTTATGGTTCGATTCAAATGTGAAATCGAACCATTTATACAACTTGAAGTACAATGTGAATTTGAAATTGAGCCTAAGACTTTTGAATCCTTCCGTTCTGCAAAGGACATACTTACAATCCCATCGGCATTTGCCAGACATTTGGCTGTAGTCACTGTAGGTACAACTAGAGGCATTTTATTTGAAAAACTGAACAAGACTAGCTTTAAAAGCTTTCTCCTGCCCTCCATCAACTTGATGAAGTTTATTAAAGAAGATGTTGTCCTAAAAGAAAATGAGAACTAAACCAAGCCATAATAGCCCAATCACTGGCCTACCGATGTGCCTAAGTTCAGAAGCTAGGAATCTCCCCTTCAAAAACGCTATCGTTCAGATTGATTATCAATTCTATCTCTGCGAAATCACAGGTGAAAGGTTTGTAACCACAGCACTAGATGAATTGAACTTTCAAGCTTTGGAAAAGCGAGTTAGGGATAGTTTTTTTTCTTAGAGAATTCTAAATTACAGCTTATACTAAAAACCTATGCTCAGCAACAACGACATCCTTAAAAAGCTCAGAGTAGCGCATAAGCTTCGGAATGATGAAATTATAGACATCCTCAAACTGGTTGATTTCGAGATCACAAAAGGCGCCCTTGGCGA
>JBLIKG010000065.1:0-10036 GCA_047636255.1 Roseivirga sp.
GCCAAACCAGCAAGGATCAACGAAACACTTTCGTAACGTCCCCAAGTTCTTGCAGCACCATCCCAGCCTAAGCTTAATGCACCATAAATAGTTTTTCTTATGCCAGTTGCTCTATCTCTAATGGTAGCAAAGTCAGGCACAAGACCCAAATACCAGAATACTAGTGATACAGAGAAGTAAGTTGAAATCGCGAAAACGTCCCAAAGCAAGGGTGAGTTAAAGTTTACCCATAACGAACCGAATGTGTTAGGCAAAGGCAAAGCCCAATAAGCACCTAACCAAGGACGACCCATATGAAGTACTGGAAACATAGCCGCACAAATAACCGCGAAGATGGTCATCGCTTCTGCTGCTCTGTTAATCGCCATTCTCCATTTTTGACGGAAAAGAAGTAGTACAGCAGAAATCAAAGTTCCCGCGTGACCAATACCAACCCACCAAACGAAATTGGTAATATCCCAAGCCCAACCAACGGTTTTATTGAGACCCCACATTCCAATACCTTCCCAAAGAGTGTAAGCAACAGCGATAAACCCAATACCAAACGCAGCGAGTGAGGCAGCAAATGCCAGCATCCAAGATTTAGTAGGTTTTCCTTCTACTTGCCTGCAGATATCTTCGGTAACGTCATGGACAGTCTTACCGCCTGTTATCAAAGGTTTTCTTACTAATGAAGTAACCTGCATAGTGTATACTTTTAAAAATTAAGCTTCAGTTTTTTGTTTTTCCTTATTTCTGATTTTGGTGAAGTACCAAACGTTCGGATTCACGTTGATTTCTTCCAAAACATGGTAAGCTCTGTCCTCATTCACTACCTTCTCGACTCTACCCTTCTCGTCTTTCTCTTCTTGAAGTTGTAGCATTGCGGTAATTCTTGAGTTTGGATCGTTCATGTCACCAAAAACAATTGCATCTGCAGGACATGCCGAAGCACAAGCTGTATTGATTTCACCATCAACTGGTCTTCTATCTTCACGCTTAGCCGCCAGTTTTCCTGATTGGATTCTTTGCACACACATGGTACATTTTTCCATTACACCTCTCGCACGAACAGTTACATCTGGGTTCAACACCATTTTACCCAAGTCATTGTTCATTGATAAGTTCTTATCGAACTGCGTATTATCGTGGTATTTAAACCAGTTGAATCTTCTTACTTTATAAGGACAGTTGTTAGCACAATATCTTGTACCAATACATCTGTTGTAAGTCATTTGATTTAGCCCTTCAGAGCTATGAGTAGTTGCAGCTACTGGACAAACAGTCTCGCAAGGAGCGTTGTTACAGTGCTGACACATCATTGGTTGGAAAGTTACTTCTGGATTTTCAGAAGCTTTTTCAAGCGCCTTTTGATCATCCACATCAGCATCAGAGCTATAGTATCGATCAATTCTGATCCATGCCATTTCTCTTCTGTTCAATACTTCCTCTTTTCCAACAACCGGAACGTTATTTTCGGCTTGACAAGCCACTGTACAAGCCGAACAGCCAGTACAAGAGTTCATGTCAATAGCTAACCCCCAATGGTGATTATTGTATTCGTGACCTTTCCAAAGTGAAATCTTAGAAGGTTTGACGAATTCTCCGTCTTTATATACTTGCGGAAACTCTCTTCCCGCTTTTGTATCTTTTTTGTATTCCGAAAGAATAGACTCCTGAATTACATTCGATCTGTTCATGTAAGTCTGATGCGTCTGCGTCTGAGCGATTCTATAGGCTTCACCAGTTTTAGCAACTGAAACACCTGCAAATACATCGTAAATGTTGGCACCGTTCAACTTAGTGATGAATGGATAAGCATTCACCCCTACCTCATTCCCTACTCGACCTGCAGCCGTTCTTCCGTAACCCAATGCTAAACCTACTGTACCTTTCGCCTGACCTGGCTGAACTAAAACAGGAATAATCACAGCATTGCCACCTACAGTCAAAGTGACTGTTTCAGTATTGCCTTCTTCAAGTTTTATTCCCCACTCAGCAGCTTGTGCTTGAGAAACGGTAAGGTAATTATCCCAAGTAGCTTTTGATACAGCATCAGAAGCCTCTTGCAACCAAGGGTTGTTGGCTTGAGCACCAGATCCTATTGCTAGTTTTTCATAAAGTGCTAATTCAAGACCTTCACCTACTTGCTTATAGTTTTGAGCTATGCTAGTGCCTGCTGAAGCTGCCGCTGCATAATCATAGGTATAAATCGCGCTGTTTCCACCCGTCTCGAATACGCCATCGAACAATGACTTATCCCAGAACATTTGGAAATTCGAAGTATCAGATTGCTTATTGAAGAAAACTGATTCCCAATTTTGTTGTAAATACTGATAGTATTCTACTGTTGTTCCTGCCCATTGTAAGAATGACTCAGGCGCTTGACGGGTACCAAACAAAGGAGCAATTGTTGGTTGAATTAAACTATAATGCCCTGTTCTCAACTCAGCATCGTTCCACTGTTCTAAGTAATGGTGATCTGGAGCGATATAATCTACAGCCTTGGTAGTCTCATCCATTCTATCAGAAGTAGAAACTTTTAATGTAGCTTTAGATAAACCAGCTGCCAAAGCTTGTGCTTCTGCTGAATCGTATAATGGATTACAGTTGAAGAAAATTACAGCTTTCACTTTACCCGCATTCAAATCTTTTACCATTGTGCTCATGGCTTGATCGTTTCCTTGACGGAAATGAACTGGCGCATTAGCATTGATAGTAGTTCCGTAGTTTTCGAGCATGGCATTGATACCATTCACTAACACTTGGATTGCTGGATCATTTGAACCTGCTACCAAAAGAGAAGCTCCCTTGTTCGCCCATAATTCATTGATCGCTGCGTTTAAATGAGCAAAATCAGCAGCGTTACCGCCACTTACTTTACTTTGACCAGCTTTAGCAGCAATACCGTTATAGATAGCTGTTACCACTGCCCCAGCCTGAGAAGGCTTAATTCCTGTTCTATAATCTGCGTTAGCACCAGTCAATGAAAGGTTAGACTCAAATTGATAGTGTCTAGACATTTCGCGATGCTTCGCGTTAATTTTTCTTGTTTTTGAATACTGCTTAGTAAATTCGATTGGAGAAATCCAAGTACCTAAGAAATCAGCCGCAACACTCACTATAGTTTTTGCTTTACTGAAATCGTAAGATGGCACCATCGCCTCACCATATGAAAGTCTATTGGCTTCAGAAATACCATAAGCAGAAACAGCATCGTAAGTTACATGCTGTGCAGTTGGGTATTTGGCAACAAACTCTCCTACTGCTTTTTTAGTAGTCGGGCTTACCAATGAATTACTTACAATGGCAATTTGACCACCCTGCTGAGCAATTGCTTCCAGCTTTGCCGTTACTTCCTTATCGAGCGTAGCCCAATCTGTGCTTGCGCCAGATTTCATCGGGCCCGTCAATCTTTCTTTATCATATAATGAAAGTACAGAAGCTTCAACTTGAGCATTGGTACCGCCTTGCGTCATTGAAGAGGCTTTATTTCCTTCAATTTTAATCGGACGACCTTCTCTTGTCTTCACTACAATACTTACCGCATCGCCACCATTTACATAGGTAGATGCATAATAGTTAGGAATAGATGGATCAATGTCAACAGGTTTGTTCAAGTAAGGAATAGCCTTTCGAATAGGAGTCTCGCAAGCCGCTAAAGAAGCTGCTGCAATTCCAAAACCCATTAATTTCAAGAAGTCCCTTCTATTACTGTTACCTTCTCCATTCTCATTAATAGGAAGGTATTCTGGAAATTCCTTTTCTGCGTTTTTAACAAACGATGGCTCGTTAGTCAACTGCTCAATCCCTTTCCAGTATGTTTTTTGATTTTCTTTCATTGTATATCAATCAGAAATCGAAATTGTATTCTATAATTAATAATGACACTTAGAGCACTCAAGACCACCGATATCGGATACTTTCATTGGCTTAGCCGAAGTTGCATTGTGCATTTCTACTAATCGGTCGTAATAACCATTGCCTTGCGTATTAACATCGGTATTTCTATGACAATCAATACACCATCCCATTGTTAGTGGGGCGAATTGTTGTACAACTTCCATTTCTTGAATCTCACCATGACAAGTTTGGCAAGCGACCTCGCCTACCTTCACGTGTTGTGAGTGATTGAAATAGGCCAAGTCAGGGAGGTTGTGAACTCTTACCCATTCTATTGGCTGACCCGTTTCGGCAGCATCATAAATCTTTTTAATTTGAACAGACATGCCTTCTTTTCCTCCTACATTTTGGATTTGCGAATGACAATTCATACAAATATTTACTGAAGGAATATTAGCAGATTTTGCAATCTCTACACCAGTATGGCAATATTGACAAGCAATTTCATATTGACCTGCATGTAGTTTGTGAGAGAATGCAATAGGCTGCGTTGGTGCGTATCCTTGTTGAACACCGATGGTATATAAACCATCAATCACATTTTTCGCACCTAGTGCAATGACTAGGAAAGTAACGATACCTATTACTGTTGGACTTTTAAGGAATGAAAGAAGACTAAATTTCTCATTCACTATCTCGTTATCAACCTCAGAAAGCTCTTTCTTATCGTTTAAGTATCGGCTAACGAAGTTGATTATGATTATCAGTACAATAAGCAGCAATACCAATACCACCACCAATGTAATCATGATGATGTTCAAATATTCTGAAGGAACACCGCCAGCTTGAGCTGCTCCGCCATCTCCAGCAGCTCCAGCGGCTGGAGTTGCAGCAGCAGGAGGATTCTCCTCTACATTTCGGACATAAGCCAGAATTGCCAAGATTTGCTCATTTTCCAAATCATAGCTTTGCATCATTACCTTATTGTACTCATTATACAAGGCTACTGCTTGTGGATCACCAGCAGCAATCATCTTCTGAGAGTTCTTTACCCAGGAGTAAATCCAATCAAGGCTTCTTCTGTCATAAACCCCAGCAAGCGCTGGGCCAACCAATTTGGTCTCTATCCTATGACAGGTGTTACAGACATTCTCAGAAAAGAGAGCTTCACCTTTTTTAATGATTGCTTCATCGGTTGGAACCTGATCTCGCTGACCGAACGCTGTGTTGGTAGCAAAAATGAAACAGCACACAAACAAGAATGCTGAAGAGAAGCGAATTAGAACTTTTTTCGATAACATGTAATCAGTAGTTAGAGTCAAAGATTGTCTCATCACGTAAAATCTGGACAAAGGTAGTATCGGAATGCCTTATTTCAAATTAATGTTTAGATACGTTAATGTGTGAAAAACAGGTCAACTTTAGTTTGTATCTATCTCATTATCTGTATTTTACAAAGATTAAATAGGTCGTTTAATTTATTTAGAATCATTATAAATAGAACTGTTTTTGTACGTTGACGCAGCCCTCGCAGTTAGCTAAATTTGAATAGTGAAGATTGTCTCCTTTACCTGCCATGCACATGACATTTAAAATCTTTTTTGAGCTTAATTTTTAAATGAATCATAGCCAATTGATTATCAGGTGAATAGTAAGATTACACCTTGCTATGGTGGACAATTCGTTTTAAAAAAGGCATACAGGTTGTTTAATGCTACATTTATCGATGATAAATCTTTTTTTCAATCATTCTCAAAAAAATATCCAGAGAGCTGTTGTAGAATAAAAATTCCCTCTATATTTGCACTCCCGTT
Source organism: Roseivirga sp. (assembly GCA_047636255.1). GTDB lineage: Bacteria > Bacteroidota > Bacteroidia > Cytophagales > Cyclobacteriaceae > Roseivirga. Next base: position 5,637 of record JBLIKG010000065.1, read on the forward strand.
TGAGACCTAGGTCGAGAGATTAGGAACAATCGGGGTGTAGCGTAGCCCGGTATCGCGCCTCGTTTGGGACGAGGAGGTCGTAGGTTCGAATCCTGCCACCCCGACAAAAACCACTGACTTTTAGTTAGTGGTTTTTTTGTTTTCAGCACTCTAAAATTAAAAGATCGTAGGTTCGCTCCGATGCTTCGGAGCTGCCACCCCGACAAAAACCACTGACTTTTGTTAGTGGTTTTTTTGTTTTCAGCACTCTGAAATTAAAAGATCGTAGGTTCGCTCCGATCCTTCGTCCCGATGTTTCGGGACTGCCACCCCGACAAAAACCACTGACTTTTAGTTAGTGGTTTTTTTGTTTTTAAGCACCCAAAAACGGATTAGTCGTAGGTTCGCTCCGATGCTTCGGAGCTGCCACCCCGACACTAAAAACTGCAAAAGAGCAATCTTGGCGTTTTTTTTTATGCCTATCAAAAATTGAGAGGCGTAGGTTCGCTCCGATGCTTCGGAGCTGCCACCCCGACAAAAACCACTGACTTTTAGTTAGTGGTTTTTTTTGTTTTCAGCACTCTGAAATTAAAAGATCGCCGGTTCGCTCCGAAATGATTCTTTTAGAATCAGCAAAAAAAAAGAGCTAATCTTTCGACTAGCTCTTTAATTTCTTCTGAATTCAATCTACTCATCTTCAGGCTTGACGCTTAAAACAGACCCTCTTAAAGTAAGAATTACTTGTCTGGCAGAAAGGTCATTGGTAATCAAAGTCACCGTTTTATTTTGCCCACCTAGCTTACCTGCACTATTGAATTTCACATCAACTTTACCATTTTCACCTGGCGCTACTGCAGTTTTTGAGTAACTAGCCACTGTGCATCCGCAAGAGCCAACTGCTGAAAGGATGCTTAAAGGAGCAGTACCGTTGTTCTTAAAAGTAAAAGTGTGAAAAATGGTATCTCCTTGAGAAATCGCACCGAAATCAAATAATTTCTTTTCAAATTCAATTTTGGGAGCTGGGCTTACTGCCACTTCTTGCGCAAAGCTTGCGAAGGACATAAACAGCGCAAAAAAGGTTAGCGTAATTGCTTTCATGATGAATGTTTTAATTGATGCTCTTAAGAATGTTAAAGTTAAGAACTAATTATCCGTCAAAGCAACATTTATGAAATCAATCATTGGTGAAATCGCCCGATAGGAATCAATCACCAATGTTTGAAAATCTTTGCCTAAAATGTCTTGTCTTGTGATGGGTCTAATGGCTGCAAATGATTTAAGTCGAAGCAGGTGGATGTGTTCATGATCTCTGGAATAGCCTTTAGGCGCGGTTTTCACAATATCTCCTTGAAAAACCTGAAACCAAGACTTAAAAGGTTCAGCATCTACGATGGCCTGAAGCTTCCCTCCTTCATAGTCTATTTCCGTCCTTACCTTTTTTAGTTTTTCACTATCAGGATGCCATAAGCCACCTGCTACCAAGGTTTCATCGATCCCCAAATGCACATAGAAATCCGCAATTCCTTTTCCATGGGAGAAAACTAAACCAAAATGATTTTTGTAAGTAGGACGCTCAGGATGAAACATGAGATTGTTATTGATTCGGCTGATCGCTTTTCGCGCGGTCGGCTGAACAATCCTTGGATCAAACTCTTTCAACTCTTTTAAAATAGGTTCGAAGAGATCGACTACTTCTGATTTAGCTTCTTCGTACCATTTCCGATTGGCATCCATCCACTCTTTCGAATTGTTTTTGGACAGGGCTTCGAGAAACTCAAATATTACTTTCTTCGACATCTTTTAAGAATTGATGAGAGAAATACCATTCATGTCAGTAGTCAAATACTCTGTCATTAAATCAAAGAATGGTCTTATGGCTAAAAAAGTCTCGACTGCTTTTTCAGGAAAATCCTTACTCATCACCTCTTTATCTGAAAAGCTTCTAAAACAATACATTGACTTAAATTGAAGTAAATCCAATGCAGGATGCTCCTTTTCAAATCCCTTCGGGGCAGTTTTTAACTTCTCGCCCTGCATTTCGCCAAACATCTTTTTGAAGTTGGGATCAGCCATGATCTTGCGTAAAGGTTCATCCTCTTGTGCAATGTGTTCACGGATCAACTTAACATCATCAGCATTCGGATTATAAAAGCCACCTCCAACGATAGAATCACCCGGCTGAATTCTGAAATAATAACCTCCTCGTAAATCGGGTTTAACTCGATTGAAGCTACCCGCCCAACGCGGGTTATAAGGACTCTTATCTTTTGAAAAACGAACATCGCGATAGATGCGCATCAAACTGGCCTTTCCACTGGCAGTACTCAATTGATCCGTTTCAGAAAGTAGTTTCAAAATGCGATCGGCTATCTCAATGGTGTTTTCATGTTCCTTTTGGTACCATTCCTTATTTTCATTGAACCATTCTCGATGATTGTTCTCTGATAGACTTTCTAAAAATTCGAAGTTTGTTTTATTGATAATAGCCATGAAATACCGTTTTACTTAATCCCTAAAATTCCAATTGTATTCTTTCTCAGTCACCCTGTAGTCGGTGAGTTGAAGATTATTCAAGTAAGTTTCTACAAAATCATTTCTATACCAAACAAAAATCGATGAACAGGTGATTTGTTTTAATACTTCGTCAATTTCAAACCCAGTATGACTGAAGTTTTCTTCCGCCCAAATGAGTTGCTCATGAATCAGCTCCGCTTGACAAGAAACTATGGGTGGACAAGAAAGTCCTCCACAGTTTAGCGCAAAATGAATTCTGTGATCAAAAAAAATTGGCGCGAAATTCTTACGCATATCTCCTTCTAAAAACTGCGATTTAGACTTGGAATTCCTCATTCCATTCTTCCGCAAAATGCCATGCTCAATATCATCCAAAGAGAACTCATGGCCTCCAATATTGACCTTCAATTCGGTAAAGAACTTAGACAACTCTCGCACCGATTTATGGAGTTTGTTTTCAATGATAAAGTGATTCGTTATCCCGTTATAAACATTGATCCAAAAGCCAATTTTCTCTTCATCATCACTCAAAGAAACGAGATCATAATTTTGCATATTTTGGAGATGGTTATTTATAGCAGCCAACTCAAAATCCTCACCTTCGATGTAGTTGATCAATGCCTGTTTCAAACCCCTTGAGAATTGTGAATGATTAAAACTCATCTATGATCCGAATAAATATTTGGGTTTAAAACACTACCAATTTCGTCTAATTCTGCTTGACTAAGTAGTGTAGACCTATTCAATGCTAAAGCATCATGAACTTGCTCTAAAGTACGCATACCTTGGACAACCGAGGTGACTGCTGAGTTGTTTAAAATCCATTGTAGCGCGATGTGATTTAAAGCAGTATTCTCATTTGAGAATACTTTCATTTTATCCAACAGTAAATCAACACTTTGTTGATTATAATCTAAATATTTAATTGATCCTTTATCGGCCAAAACACCCCTTGCTAACCCACCTCTAACCATCACTCCCACCCCCTGCTTGTGCAAGCTTGCAAGCACAGATTCCTCTGGTCTTCTGTCTATCAAACTGTACTGAATCATATTACTAACAATATTAGAATTAGCCGCAAATTCACGAATCACATTAGGTCGAATGGAGGAGATTCCATAATGCCGAATTTTGCCTTGCGTCTGCAGCAATTCGAAAGCCTCGATCACCTCTTCCCCATTGTCTTCGATTGTTCCTCCGTGTAATTGGTAGATATCAATGTAATCAGTTTGTAATCTTTTTAGGCTGTCTTCAGCAGCCTTCAAAATATAATCTTTTGAAGGATTCCAATCCCATCCACTTCCATCCTCTCGCCACTGATTCCCTACCTTAGTTGCAATGATTAGCTCTTTTCTTTTGGCCTTTAAAGCCTTCCCGATGAAGCGTTCGTTCTCCCCTTTGTCATACAAATCTGCTGTATCAAAATAGTTAATTCCGCCATCGATCGCAGTTTGAATTATCCGCTTATTATCATCTCTATTCAAGTCGATTGACATGCAGCCAAATGAGATTTCGCTGACACTTAAATTGGCTTTTAGAAGGCTTCGATAATTCATCATAAAAAGTTAAACAGGTAAAGCTCGAAATAAATTCAAGACTCAACTTGCCAAAAGGAAATCGTTTTTCATATATTTGCACTCGCTTTCAAAAAAGCTAGTTGGTCCCTTAGCTCAATTGGATAGAGCAACTGCCTTCTAAGCAGTAGGCTTCAGGTTCGATTCCTGAAGGGATCACAAGAAAACCCCATCTCATTTTGAGTTGGGGTTTTTCTTTTTTTAAGATAATAGAGACGTACTAAGACTGAATACAAATACAAAAGTCCGCTTAGCTCTCCCGAAGCTTCGGGAGGATAGAGCAACTGCCTTCTAAGCAGTAGGTTTCAGCCCCGAGGCTTCGAGGCAGTTCCT
>JBLIKG010000066.1:0-9965 GCA_047636255.1 Roseivirga sp.
CAATTGGTAGGCGTATTAAGTTACTCAGCGGTACTAATACTTACACCATTGTGGGCGTGGTCAAGGATTTTCACTTTAGATCTATGAATGAAGAAATTAGGCCACAAGTCTTTTTCTTGGGAAATAGCCCCGACAATGTAAGTATCAAGTTTAAAGCGGACATGACCAATGAAGTTTTAGCAGCAACCAAAGCGAGTTGGGATAGCTTTAGTGGAGGCAAGCCCTTTGAATACGATTTTCTTGATCAAATTTTTGCCGACTCATTTAAAAATCAAGTAAGAGTAAAAACCATTTTCTCAGTCTTTGCGGTCTTGGCGATAAGTATTGCTTGCTTAGGCTTATTCGGCTTGGCCGCATATGTAACAGAACAGCGCAAAAAGGAAATCGGAATCAGAAAGGTATTAGGTGCTTCAATGACAACTTTGCTAACCTTACTTTTCAAAAATTTCACTTTCTTGATTTTAATTTCGGCTGTTTTTGCCATTCCGCTGGCTTGGTGGTATATGGACGGGTGGTTATCGGATTTCCCTTTTAGAATTGATATGAACCCATTGATCTTTATCGGATCAGCGCTGGGTACTTTAATCATTGCCCTTTTAACAGTAGGTTATCAGTCAATGACTGCAGCAAGGCGAAATCCAATCGAAAACTTGAGAAACGAGTAAACCTCAACCTTTGTATATATTTCAAAAATGCCAGAAGATCTCTGGCATTTTTACTTTTGGGAGAGTTGACATGTATAGAAAACTCGATTTTCTATACATGTTTTTTTAACGTGTATAGATTTGATGCATTTGGTATACACTTTAAAAATGATCGAAAACATAATCATTTTGGATTTGAATCTCTGAAAAACATAATCATTTTGGATTCAATTCCAAAATAAACATAATCATTTTGGGATTACTGGTTATTAATAGGTCTTAAATTCCATAATCATTTCGGAGTTAGTAATAACTGCATGGGATTTCTAAGCCATTTTACATAGAAGTACCACAACTCATCCCTCCAATCTTACGGTTCGGTAAGTCTTTTTTTAATAGGGTAAATGATCATTGCACATTTGAATTATAAATGAGCCCAAAGCTCAATAACTCAAAAGCAATATGAAACAACAGCTCATCTTTCTACTCTTCTTTTTGGTTAGCGCTTCCTTTGGATTAAAGGCGCAAACCACTATTTCGGGCAAAGTGCTCGATACTAAAGGAGAAGCTATTCCTTCTGCCAATATCTATATCAAAAACTCTTTTGATGGAGCCAATTGCCAACTGGATGGCAGTTTTGCCTTCGAAACTTTTGAAGAAGGCACTCAGATTTTGGTCGTGAGTTTTATTGGTTACAAAACTTTCGAAAAGCAAGTTGAACTTAACGGAAAAGCACTTTTGGTCGAAGTGGTTTTGGTTGAAGAAATCAACAAAATTGATGGAGTTACGATTACCGCAGGTGCCTTTGAATCAAGCGACATCAAAAAGGTAACGGTGCTCAAGCCTTTGGACATCGTGACCACCGCAAGTGCGGCAGGAGATATCATGGGAGCGATTAACACGCTGCCAGGTACAGCTACCGTAGGAGAATCGGGTAGACTTTTCGTAAGAGGAGGAGAAGGTTATGAAACCAAAGTATTTATCGATGGCCTTGAAGTGAGAAATGCATTTGGCGCTACTGCTCCTAATGTGCCTACTCGTGGCCGTTTTAGCCCTTTTTTGTTTAAGGGGACGGTTTTTAGTACCGGAGGATATTCGGCAGAATATGGTCAGGCACTTTCCTCAGCCTTGATTTTGAACTCGAATGATATTCCTGAAAAAACGCAAGGAGATATTTCTGTAATGTCGGTTGGAGGTGATTTGGCTTACACCAAGAAGTGGGAAAATACTTCCGTTTCTGGCAAGCTGCAATACACAGATTTAAGACCTTATCAGGGTTTAATCAACCAGTATTTTGATTGGGAATCTGCACCAAATAGTACAACTAGTGAGTTTGTAATCAGACAAAAAATGAATAAGAATGGATTGCTTAAAGTCTATACTAATTTAAGTAGGTCTGATTTTACTATTCGACAAGCGGATATTAACAGTGCTGGTGCAAAGGATACCATTTCTGTAGGTAACGACTACTTCTACCTCAACGCCAATTATAAGGATATCTTAAATGAAAAGTGGTCTGTACGCGCTGGCCTTTCAACCACGCTTAATAAAGAGCTAATAGGCTTCAATAATGATCAATTCAATGCGATTGAGAATGGAACGCACACGAAGTTAGCCTTCAATTGGGATGCGGCCGAAAAGGTAAGTGTGAACTTCGGGACAGAGTTTTTTACAAAGAAGTTTACACGAGAATTGTTCGTGTCTGATGCTCAACCTGATACTTATGATTTTAATGAAAACCTCTCTTCGACCTTTGCCGAAGCTGACTATTTTGCTTCGAATGCCTTTGTGGTTAGAGCTGGCCTGAGAATGGAACAATCGTCTCTTTTGAACAGAGCCTGGGTAAGTCCGCGTTTAGCAATGTCGTATAAGTTGAATGAAAAGGGACAGTTTTCTTTGGCTTACGGTGAGTTTTTGCAATCAGCCCAAAATGAATACGCCTTGGTAAATAGAAGTCTACAGCCGGAAAAAGCGACACATTACATCATGAATTACCAGTATTTTAATGAGGGGAGGGTCTTCAGAGTGGAGACTTATTTAAAGGATTATGACAATCTGGTAAAGTTCACCAACCCTAATGATTTCAATCCAATGAATTATAACAATTTAGGTTTTGGTAGAGCAAAAGGAGTTGATGTGTTTTGGAGAGATAGCAAGACTTTCAAAAATACAGATTACTGGATTTCGTATTCTTATGTTGATTCGGAACGTGATTATCAGAATTTTTCGTCTTTGGCAACCCCTTCATTCGTTTCGAATCACAATTTCTCATACGTAGTAAAGCATTTTGTGACTCCTCTCAGAACTCAATTCGGGGCTACTTATAACTTCGGTTCTGAACGTCCATTTCATAATCCTAATAAACAGGGTTTTCAGAATGATAGAACAGCAGAGTTTCATGATTTGAGTTTGAATGCAGCCATTCTTTTTAAGCAGAATATCATCATTTACGTTTCCTCATCGAATGTCTTCGGACGCGATAATATCTTCGGCTATCAGTTTGCAGATCAGCCCAATGACCAAGGTGTTTATGAAGGCCAAGCCATTCGACAAGGGGCAAAACGATTTATATTTCTAGGCATTTTCATAACACTCAGTAAAGATGGCCAAGAGAATCAGTTGGATAATCTTTAAAAAAAAGGCCCTCTAAACAAATCGTTTAGAGGGCCTTTTACTTTTCCTTTAAGTCGGAATTAGTTACCGTTAGCTTTTTGCATTGGATTAGATCCAGCAGCTTGGCCTCTAGCGCCACCTCCTTGACCTTTGAATAATTCGAAACGAGAAGGTTCGTTAACTCTTGGCCAGTAGTTGTTGTCCTCATTCGTATCAGCAGTTTCCCTTTTCGGGTCAATGCGGATTTGAACCACTTCTTTGTTTTTCATAAAGGCTTTAGTCACTTTCTGCTCGTTTTTTCTCCAGATATAGGCTGGAATTTTTTCGATCTCAGTTGTGCCATCGGCAAAAGTCCACTCAATAATGATTGGCATTACTAATCCACCAACATTGGTGAAGTCGATTTCATAGAAGTTTTTATTGTCACCTAAAAGGACTCTTTCTTCACTACTTAAAGAAGCATCGAATCTTTGGTAAGCTTTTTTAGCATCTTCTGTCACTTCAAACTCATCGTAAGAGTAATAAAAGTCCTGCAAGCCTTTGTCTTCAACAGCATAGTATTTCATTTGCTCAGCTTTGTTCTTTTCAGCCTGAACGTCCAGATTGGCTTCAGCATTTTCCTTTTTCAATCTTGGGTTTTCGACCTCAGGATTTTTAGTATCGAGCTTATACCATTTTACATCGTCTACAGAAATATCTGTGTTATCAATCGTGAAGAACCAACCTTTAACGAACCAGTCGATGTCCACCGCAGAAGCATCTTCTAAAGTTCTGAATAGATCGTCAGGAGTTGGGTGTTTAAAAGCCCATCTTTTAGCATATTCTTGGAAAGCGAAATCGAATAATTCGCGACCCATAATGGTTTCTCTAAGGATGTTTAAACCAGTAGCAGCTTTTGCGTAAGCATTACTTCCAAAACCGATGATGTTTTCAGAATTGGTCATGATTGGCTCTAATTGATCTTTTGGCAAAGCCATATAAGGAGCAATTTTATTTGCAGGACCTCTTCTATGAGGGTAGTTAGGATCAAATTCTTGTTCCGTTAAGTACTGTACAAAAGTGTTCAAACCTTCATCCATCCATGTCCACTGACGTTCATCAGAGTTCACAATCATTGGAAAGAAGTTATGACCTACTTCGTGAATAATTACGCCAATCGCTCCCCATTTAGTTGACTCAGGATAAGTGCCATCAGGCAAAGTTCTACCGTAGTTAAAGCAAATCATTGGGTACTCCATACCATTCGATGCTTCAACCGAAATAGCCACTGGATATGGATAAGGAATCGTGTATTTAGAATAAGTCTTCAGTGTATGGGCCACGGCCTTAGTAGAGTAACGGGCATAAATGCCGTAGGCCTCTTTCGCATAGTATGACATTGCCATTGGATGATCAGCTCTTCCTTCAATGTCTACAGCCATGGCATCCCAAACAAATTTTCTTGAGGATGTCCATGCAAAGTCACGTACGTTTTCAGCTTTGAAATTCCATGTTTTCTTTCCCGTTGGCTTGCCTTTTTCAGCGGCTTTTGCTTCTTCCAAAGTCACAATCTCCACGGGCTCTACCATTGATTTTTTGGCTTCTTCCCATCTATTTCTTTGGGTAGCAGTAAGTACAGTCGATGCATTTTGCAATTCACCCGTAGAACCTACAACATGATCATTTGGAACCGTCATTTTCACGTCAAAATTACCGAAGGTCAGCGCGAACTCACCTCTACCAGTAAACTGCTTGTTATTCCAGCCTTGGAAATCAGAATAAACAGCCATTCTTGGATACCAACCTGCGATGGTATACATGTAGTTACCGTCCTCAGGGAAATACTCATGGCCACCACGTGCGCCAGATTCAGCCCTAGGCGTTGTATTGTACCACCATTTGATGCTGAAAGTCATTTTCTCACCAGCCTTTAAAGACGTTGGTAAATCGATGCGCATCATCGTTTCATTGATGGTATACACCATATTAGCGCCTTTTGCATCTTTCACTTCCATAATATGAAAGCCCCAATCGTTGGTGTGGATATTCAAAGCCATGATTTGATCATAACTCATTCGGTTACGAATACTGCTTTCATCCCATTTGTAAGCCGAATTATCTGGCTGTCTTACGTTTTCGTCAAGCGATAGCCATAAATAATCTAAAGCGTCTGGAGATTGGTTGAAATAAGTGATTTTCTCTGAACCTGTTAGTCTTTGGTTGTTATCATCAAGCTCTGCTTCGATCTGGTAATCGGCCCTTTGTTGCCAGTACTTGTGTCCTGGAGCTCCAGAAGCTGCACGATAAACACTCGGATCGCGAAGCATACGTTCTAGCTGCTCGAATCTGTTTCCGTGGTTACTGTTGATCACCTGCGCCATGGTTTGGCCAGAAATCATTGCTACAGCCGCCACTACGAATAGTATACGTTTCATAATTTTTGATTAATGTGATTTATGCGGTTGCCCGCTGTTATTGTTTACCAAAATTTTGTGGCCATCATCATGGTGATGGCAATTCCGGCTATTGCCGAAGAAATTATCAATTTCCAATCGCGTCTGGCCACGTTAAATAGGCCAGTAAACACAAATGAAATGATCATAAAGATGACTACTATTATTATTTGACCCAATTCTAAGCCTAAGTTAAACGCCAATAATTGAGTGATAATGCTTTCACTTTTCCCTAAAAGACTTTTCAAATAATTAGAAAAACCTAAGCCATGAATCAGGCCAAAGAACAACGCAAAGAGATAATTTATATTAAGCGCTTTAGTATTCACTCCCCCTTCTTTCCTGAAAAGATTGCTCAGGGCGGCAACAAAAATTGTTACCGATATCATAAACTCGATGAGATCGGTACGAAAGTTAACTAACTCAAAAGTACTCAATGCGAGTGTAATGGAATGCCCAATGGTGAAGGCAGTAACAAGAATAAGTACTTTCTTCCAGTCCTGCGCTACGTAAATTGCACAGAGCGCAACAATAAATAAAATGTGATCGAATCCGTTGAGATCAATAATATGTTCGTAACCCAACTGAAAATAAAGCTTGAATTGATCCATTCTGTTTTTAACTAAGTCCTTGCGGGATTTTCATTTAGATTTGCAATAATAAAACTTAATTTTTGAAGCACATACAAAAGAGCAACACATGCCAATAAAGCTTTTATATACGGTTCTTTTCAATCTTTTTTGGGCTTTTCACCCTTTCCATGTCAGCGTGTGCGATATGGAATATGATGCGCCAACCAAAGCGCTACAGATCAGCCAGCGGATTTTTATGGACGACCTTTCAATAGGACTTCAAAATTTCCATAAGCTGGATTATGTGGACACCTATAAACCTAAGGATGAAAAGGTGTTGGATAGTCTGATTTCTGAATACATCAAAGCAAAGCTATTTATTGAAATCGATGGAAAGTCTGCGGTGTTGAAATACATCGGTAGCGAAATTGAAGGTGATGCCCGTTGGTGTTATATCGAAATCGAGAAAGTAGACAAAATAAGTGCGGTAGAAATTTCCAATCTCATTCTTTTCGAATCTTTCGAAGACCAAGAAAATATTGTTCACATGAAGGTGAACGGCCAGCTTAAAAGCTACAAGCTGAATAAAAAGGAAAATGCACATACTTTTAAGTTCGATTGATGAAAAGCTACATCTATTTATTATTTGTTGTGGTTTTATCGAGTTGTGAATTTGGCAAGAAAGAGTCTGTCACGGAATCAGTTGTTCAGCCTGTTGAAAGAGCAACTTTTGTTAATTATCAGCTTCAGAGCATTCAGGATAAAAAAGGTCCTTGTAATGATGCGAGTGACAGTGAAAAATGCTTCAGCATTGATATTCAGTATCCGGTGATAAGCTCGGGAGCTTCACGAATTGTTATAGATTCAATCAACAGCCAAATTGAGCAAGACATTTTGAAATTTGCTTTTATCAGTGAGCCTAAAGATGATTTTAAACTCTTGATTGAAGAAATGACTCAAGAGTATGAGGCCATTCTAAAGGATAATCCTGACTACAATTCGGGATGGTCACTGGAAATCAGTTCTGATATTATTTTTCAAGATTCGCTTTATATTAGTACTGCTAGCACGATCTTCTCTTTTACGGGTGGGGCGCATCCCAATTCTTATCAAGTGTATCGAAGTTATGATCTGGCTACGGGTAAGGCTTTAGAATTAGCTGACTTTTTGGTGGAAGGTTTCGAAACCAAGCTCAATGAGTTAGCTGAAATTGAATTCAGAATGGATAAACAAATTGCGCCTAATAAGGCTTTAAATGATGAAGGATTCTTCTTTGAAGATGGTCGATTTAAATTGAATAGCAATTTTGCCATTTTGGATCGAAGTCTACTCTTCTATTATAATCCGTATGAGATCGGTCCTTATTCTATTGGGCCAACAGAGCTCGAATTAAAGCTCACGGATTATGTTGATTTGATAAAACCAGGAGGGTCAGTAATAAATGCGCTTAAAAATTAGTTTAACTCTATTTTTTCTATTGTCGTTCGGTCTTTTACGTGGACAAGGATTAACGGTGTCTTTTACAATCCGAAATGCTGGGTTTAATGTAGAAGGTAAGTTTACTGAAGCTAAAATCAACTATCGATTCGATGCTCAAAATATTAAGGATACCTTTTTCAACGCAGACATTAAGGTGGCTTCTTTAGATACTGGAATAGGAGCGCGAGATAAACATTTGCTCAAAGACAAGTACTTCGATGTTGACAATTTTCCGTCAATGACCTTTAGATCAACCAGAGTAGTCAAGGAAGCAAACCAATATTTCATTTTGGGAAGGCTTACAATCAAAGGAACGAGTAAGGATTTGAAAGTACCCTTTAGCATAATTAATAATTTGTTCGAAGTAGAGTTTGATCTCAACCGTAGAGATTACGATGTTGGGGACAATAGCTTCATCCTTTCTGATGAAGTCATTATCAAATTGAAGTTGGTAAAGTAGGACGGAATCATCGTTACAGTTGACAGATGCTGAAACAAGTTCAGCAAGACGCTCCGAATGGCTCCAGTCAAAATCTACTTCATCCTGATTCTGATGCTTCGGGATCAGAATCCGTCTGTTTTGGGTGCTTCTTATGTGATTTTGCTACGCTAATTTAAACTCTTTAAAGGCCTGCCAAATTTCCCCATCATGCTTCAGTAGCCAAAAAGAATCGACTTCAAAACTTGCTTTGAAAGCTCTATTTTCAAACTCCTGCCAAGCCTTAGCAAAAGCCTCCTTCTTTAAATCTCGAAAAGCAACAGTGATATGTGGATTATAACCACGGTTATGCGTAGGGTTAAAGAGCTGCATATTTCGCTTGGTGTAATTGGCCAAATTAGACTGAAAATCAATCAATTCTGGGCAAGATTCATTTTTGATGAAGATGGTTTTAGGTAGGAAAGCGCCAAAACCATTAAGCTCAATTTGAAATGGATTGCATTTAGTTGTTTGTACAAGTAAATTAATAAGCTTGTCTTCTTTTGCTTCTTTCCATTCAAAAGGCATGTGCAAAGTGAGGTGAGCAGGCGAGCGTAATGCACCCTTACTTCCGTATTCACTCATAAAATGCTGTTTGATTTCGTCTATCTGAGATGCGATAGGTTCAGGCGGAATAATGGCGAGGAAGTAGCGGTTCATTGGAGGAATTAATTAATCAAAATTAGGCAAATTAGGCATGACTTCACTTTTCAACCTACTTTTGGCATAAGCTTTGGTAAATGGGCAGCTGGATAATTTAATTTATATGCCGTCAAATTTAAAATCGCTATTCTGGATTGGTTTAATATTTACCACGTTTAGCTGTAATAGCAATCAGGACGATAGCCCAAGTTTAAAGTTTACTCCAGAATAATTAGCAACGCTTCATGGTGGCGCTGAGAAGTCTTGGAGAATTGTAGGTCTTTATGAAAACTATAGCGCAAATTCATTAAGTCATTTTAATGAATGCTTCATTGATGACATTTACACTTTCAAATCAGTTACTGATCAAGTTGAAGTGGCGCTGGGATTTTGGTCATTCCCCGATGAGGCAGTAGCCAATGTACAATATAGTTATGATGAAGCCGAAGGCGGAATTTTCTTGAATAAACAGCGCGGAGAAGGGTTTGGAGATGCATTTACCTCACGATTCTTCTTTCAAGAATTAGAAGAAATGACTACAAACCTACTGGTCTTTACTGACAAAAGGGATGGATAATACCTAAAGACAACGATTTTAGAATCAGTAGCATCAAGGTGAAAATGTTATTACAATCCGTTAAAAAAATCTACGGCTTTCTGAATATCATCTTCATTTTTAAACTTTAATTTTTCTGACTTCACAAAGTCCTTTACTTGTTCAGACTTGTCTCCGAAGATTTCCAATGAACTTTCCTTGAAGGATTTGAATTCATTAAATTCATCAGAGATATTGATATAGTAAGTTTTTTCTCGGTAAAATTTACGCGACAATTCGTCTCCTTTACCAAACTCTCTTTTAGTCACTTCTTTAATACTAATCTCTTCCTTTGCCAATAACTTAGCCTTCCCATCTGAAAGTAGTTGAAGAAACCCTTTTCCATCAAATCCGGCTTTTTTAAACTGTGCAGCCTGAAGAAATCTACTCTGTTTATCACCTACTGTATATTCAAATGTTTTAACTGCGGAGGCATCCAAAAACTGAATTTCACCATTATATTCAACTTCAAACCCGTTGGAATATATGTTGAATCGAGTGATGAAGGTT
>JBLIKG010000067.1:0-9645 GCA_047636255.1 Roseivirga sp.
GAAAGTAGCCAACGAGAATTTTGAGCACAGAATTGAAGTTCGTGGTTCAGTAATGAGCAGAACCAACGTCAATGTGAGTGCTGAAAGCATGGGTCAATTAAAAACAGTGAATGTTGTTGAAGGTCAGAATGTCAAAAAAGGACAGATTCTAGCGACTGTGGACTCAGAGCAAATTGAAAACTCAATCGTTGAGGTAAAAACTGCTTTGGTTTACGCAACCACCATTTACGAAAAAAGAGAAAGACTTTGGAAACAGAATATTGGAACTGAGGTAGATTATCTAACTGCTAAAAACAATAAAGAAAGTCTAGAAAATCAATTGGTGAGCTTGAATACACAATTGAGCAAAACTAAAATTGTAGCTCCTTTTTCTGGCAGCATAGAGAATGTGCCAGTAAAAGCAGGTCAAGTAGTTCAAATGGGAACTCCGATTGCTTTCTTGGTAAGCAATACCGATAAATATGTTTCAGCTGAAGTTTCTGAAGCCTATTTGGGTAAGGTTGCAGAAGGCGATATAGTACATGTCAAAATGCCGTCTTTGGGTAAATCATTTGAGTCAAAAGTGATCAGCATTGGTAATGTAATTAACCAAGCCAGCAGAACTTTTTCAATTGAAGTTAAACTTCCAGCGGTTGAAGATATTATGAAAGTGAATTTGGTGACTGTTGTTGAAATCACCGACTATCAAGCACCAGAAGCTGTAGTTATTCCTTCTAGAATCATTCAAGAGGATCTCGAAGGTAACTATGTATACACCGTTGGAGCTGACAGCAAAGCATTAAAAGTCCATGTAAAATTAGGTCCATCTTTTGAAAACCATACGCAAGTGATCTCTGGATTACAAGCAGGTGTATCGGTTGTAGATAAAGGAAATAGGTCTATTGCTGACGGTACAAGAGTGAAAATCCAGAATTAATCCTAACCACTAGAATCTAAGCATTATGGCTGAAAATTATCAAAATAATGAGGTGGACAAGGAGTTTGGACTGACCTCCTTTTCACTGCGCAATAAGACAACGGTGTATGTAATTACATTCCTTATTGTGGTAGCAGGTATCTACTCATATATCACACTGCCAAAGGAAAACTTTCCTGAGGTTGAACAACCAACGGTTTATGTAAGTACGGCACACCCTGGTAACTCTCCAGAAGATATCGAAAGTTTGATCACTAGAGAGATTGAAAAGGAAATCAACACCATTGAAGGAGTGGACAATATCCAATCGACTTCTGTCCAAGATTTCTCTTCGATTGTTGTAGAGTTTCAA
Source organism: Roseivirga sp. (assembly GCA_047636255.1). GTDB lineage: Bacteria > Bacteroidota > Bacteroidia > Cytophagales > Cyclobacteriaceae > Roseivirga. The sequence goes on from JBLIKG010000067.1 coordinate 1,269, forward strand.
GTAGGAGTAGATGTAGACGAAGCAGTAATTGATGTAAAGGATGCTGTAGACAGGGCTAAATCGGAATTACCTTCAGATTTAAAATCAGATCCGAACGTAATCAAATTCAGTTTTTCTGAAAACTTCCCGATCCTTAACATTAACCTAACCGATCCAACAAAATCACTTGACGAACTCAATGATATTGCAGAATACTTAGAAGACGAAATCGAAAAATTCTCTGAGGTTTCTAAAGCCAATATAGTAGGAGTAGATGAAAAAGAGGTAGAGATAAAGGTTGATCCTTTTAAACTCGAAGCAAGAAAAGTAACCTTCACGGATATTGAAAATGCCATAAGTGCAGAAAACTTAACACTTTCTGGAGGTAACATCATTGCTGATGGAATCAGAAGAAACGTTCGCGTAATTGGTGAGTTTGAAAATCCTGCTCAAATGGAAGATATTATCATCAGCAGCGAGGATGGAGATATCGTTTACCTAAAGGATGTTGCAACGATCGATTTTGGTTACAAAGACAAGCAGAACTATGCTCGTTTGGATTTAGAGCCAGTAGTTAAAATTGATGTGATGAAGCGAAGCGGTGAAAACCTCTTGATTGCTACAGATAAAATCATGGCTTTGATTCAATTGAGTCAAGCCAATGGCCAAATCCCAGAGTCGACTAAAGTGACCATCACTAATGATCAATCGAAAGATACGCGCGAACAAGTAAGCAGCTTGGGTAACAATATCATCTTCGGTGTAATTCTGGTAGTTACTGTATTGCTTTTCTTCCTAGGTACAAGAAACTCTCTGTTCGTAGGTATGGCGATTCCATTGTCTATGTTCATGGCGCTGATGATCTTGGGATTGGCCGGCATTACCATCAATACCATGACGCTATTTGGTTTGATCATGGCACTGGGAATGTTGGTGGATAACGGAATTGTTGTTGTTGAAAACGTCTACCGTTTGATGGAAGAGGGGATGAGCCCGATGGCAGCGACTAGACGAGGCGTAGGTGAGGTGGCGTTTCCAATTATTTCGTCTACAGCAACTACTTTAGCTGCTTTTATTCCTTTGGCTTTTTGGCCGGGAATCATTGGTGAATTTATGCTCTACTTACCGTTGACTTTGATTATCACGCTAGGTTCATCGCTTTTTGTGGCTTTGATTATTAATCCTGTTTTCATTGCTTCTTTTATGAGACTAGATGGAAAGAGAGAGTATAATCATAGGAAAATAATTACGCGTTCCTCTGCAGTTATTGTGATTGGTCTAGTGGTGTCATTTGTAGCAGGCATACCTATTCTAGGCAATTTCTTGATGCTAATTGGTGTCTTAACGTTACTTAATATTTACATCCTAGGACCAGCTTCTAGACGATTCCAAGCTACTTTCTTGCCATCTGTCGAAGGGAAATATGAAAGAATATTAAAAAGTGCGGTAAGAAATCCTTGGAAATACCTTGGTGGTGCCTTTGCCATGCTAGCGCTTTCATTGGCGATCTTTGGAGCCTTTCAACCTAAAGTACTTTTCTTCCCAGAAAACGAGCCTAAGTACGTGAACGTATTTGTGGAATTTCCTGTAGGAACGGATATAGAAGTAACTAATGAATTGTCTAAAAACATTGAAAAACAGGTAATTGAAATCGTTAAGCCTTACGAGAGCATTGTAGAATCAGTCTCTACTAACGTGAGTCAAGGTGCGGCAGATCCAAATGACCCTAGTGCAGTTGGGCAATCTGAAGAGCCTCACAAGGCAAGAATTACAGTAAACTTTATCGAAAGCAAGTTGCGTGGCGATTTGAATACTATGGATGTGATGAAAGACATTCGTGAACAAGTAAAATTGCAGCCGGGTGTTACGCTAACCGTGGATAAAGATGCTGCTGGTCCTCCAACCGGTAAGCCGATCAACATGGAGATTAACGGAGAAGAGCTCGAAACTTTGATTCGTATCAGTGATGATGTGCAGCAGAAAATTGCTGACTCTGGCATCAAAGGAATCGAGAAATTGAAAAGCTCTTTAGAACTAGGTAAACCAGAATTGATAGTGGATATAGACAGAGATAACGCCAGAAGATTCGGCTTATCGACTTATGCTATAGCCAATGAGATCAGAACTGCTCTTTTTGGAAAAGAAGTATCTAAGTATAAAGAAGGTGAAGATGATTATGAAATCAATATGCGTTTGAATCAAGACTACCGCTATGATGTGGATGCACTGATGAACAAGAACATTACCTTCAGAAATCAAGGTTCTGGTAAGCTAGTGCAAGTACCGATTTCTTCAGTTGCGAAAGTTCATTACGGTTCTACCTATGGTTCAATCAAGAGAAAGGATTTAGATCGTTTGGTGACTTTAAGTTCTAACGTTTTGGCAGATTATAATGCTACCGAAATCACGGATCAATTAAAGGACTTAATGGCAGACTATGACATGCCGGTAGGTTACAGCTATGCATTTACAGGGGAACAAGAGGAACAAGCTGAAAATATGGCCTTTTTGGCAAAAGCACTTCTGATTGCTGTATTCATGATTTTCTTGATCATCGTATCTCAGTTCAATAACATCACTGCGCCATTTGTAATCATGGTTTCTGTATTGTTGAGTACCATCGGTGTTTTCTTAGGCTTGGTCATCTTTAACATGGAGTTCGTTGTCATTATGACCATGGTGGGGATTATCGCCCTCGCAGGTATCGTAGTAAACAATGCCATTGTTTTGATTGACTTTATCGACTTGACAAGAAAAAGAAGGCGAAGAGAGCTTGGTTTAGACGATGATGACAGATTACCAATGGAAGAGGTAATAGATTCGATCATTGTGGCAGGTAAAACAAGATTAAGGCCAGTAATTCTTACTGCAGTAACAACGATTTTAGGCTTGGTGCCGTTGGCGGTAGGATTGAATATCGATTTCATCGGTTTCTTTACTAGATACGATGCTGATTTCTACGTAGGAGGGGACAACGTGATCTTTTGGGGTCCAATGTCTTGGACGATAATTTTTGGGTTGACTTTTGCAACTTTTTTTACCCTAATCATTGTTCCTACAATGTATCTGCTAGCTGATAAATTATTGTACAGAATTGCCGGCAAAAAAGAAACTACATTAAAAAATGAATTGCGAGGTAGAAGCGGAAACCAAGAAGCTTTGGCCTAATGTTTGCACAAAGAAGCTATGTGGTGATTATGGTGTCCATCTCGGACACCGTTCATAGTTAAGGTTGATTTGGTGGCTCTCGGGGTGGTTCCCGAGAGCTCTTTTTTTTGAACCACTTAAAAGATTTTTGGGTTAATCACTTGCAATGAAAATAGGCTTACTCACTTTCCTTATAATCGTCTCTTTATTAGTTTGGATAGAGTTTTATGCTTATCAAGCTTCCAAAACCTTATTAAATACGATTAAATCCAGTCGAGCAAAATGGCTCAAAAGGATTTATCTGCTGCAAGCAATCGCCATGATTGCTTTGGTGTTTTATGCACGTTTCTCTCAAACAGGCACAGTTACATTCAGCTTTGTACTTTCTATCATTTTCATGTCATATACGGCTAAGCTCATTGGCTTGGTATTCGTTTTTATAGACGATATCAGAAGGGTATTGACACTGTTTTTTGAAGGAAGAAAAAAGCGTCATGCCAGAAGAGAAGCGCAAGGAAGGAAAATCTCAAGATCGGAGTTTTTAGCCCGAACGGCAATTATAACTGCGACCTTGCCCATTGTGACCATGAGTTTTGGGATTGTTTCAGGTGCTTATGATTACAGAATTAGAAGAAAGAAATTATATCTCCCCAATTTACCGAGCGGTTTCAACGGCATTAAAATGGCACAGCTATCGGATATTCACAGCGGTAGCTTCTTTGATAAGAAAGCGGTAGAAGGAGGGATTGACCTCTTGATGAAAGAGAAACCCGATGTGATTTTCTTTACAGGAGATTTGGTGAATAACCAAACCAAGGAAGTGAATGACTACTTCGATATCTTCTCAAAAGTAAAAGCTGATTTAGGCGTTTATTCTACTTTGGGTAACCACGATTATGGTGATTATATGCAATGGTCTTCACTACAAGCCAAACAGCAAAACCTGCGAGACATGGTCAATGTGCACAAGGAATTGGGCTGGAACTTGATGATGAATGAAAACACAAGCCTAAAAATGGGCTCAGATCAAATTTCATTGATTGGGGTAGAAAACTGGGGCGCTGGTCGTTTTGCGAAATATGGCGATTTAGATAAAGCCTACCGCAATGCTGAAGGTGATGTGAAAATTCTGCTCTCTCATGATCCAAGCCACTGGGATCAACAAGTAAGACCGAATTATAAGGATATTGATTTAATGTTTGCTGGCCATACCCATGGCATGCAGTTGGGGATTGAAATTGGCAGTTTCCGTTGGAGTCCTTCTAAATGGGTCTACCCACAATGGGCTGATTTATATACCGAAGGCGATCATCACCTTTATGTGAACCGAGGCTTTGGTTTTTTAGGCTTCCCCGGCCGAATTGGCATCCTACCTGAGATTACCATCTTTGAATTGACAAATAGTCCTGTTTGAGGGGAGGGTTTTTACTTAAGCCTTAGTTGATGATATCGTGCTTCGAGTACGTCATTATAGGCGGTTTTCATATCCTCAGAAAGAAATGATCGACTGATCCAATCCAACGCATTTTTCTTGTTCTTAATCATTCGATTAAAGGTACCTTTGATTTGTTTAGGAGTTAATCCCATTCCTTCACCCAACCGTTCAAAATCTTCTCGCTTCAACTTCTTTTTCTTTCCAGCTAAGGTCAAAGCAAGCTCTTCAGGGTCTTCTGGCAGCACAATGGTAACATTCAAAAGATCATAGGCGGGAGACAATACCCAACCAGAAGGACCTTCGATCATGGAGAAGTTCTTCAAGTGCATATCATTATTTCCAGTGAGAAAGGAAAAAAGAGTTAAGTCAAAGAAAAATGTTTGATCAAGCAAAGTGTTACTCGAATAACTCTTCAGCGCCTTTCCAACCTTCTCCATGGAGCCTTTATACTTGTCAAAGGCTTCAGTGATCTGAAACATATCGATCATATGGATCTTTTCTCCAGCATCAGTTCTGTCAACGCGTTTTGTTATATAAGACAGTTCTCCAGACTTTAATCGAATCAATGATGATGGCACTACTCGAATGCCAAATGCCTCTGCTATTCGCATAGTTACATGTTCGTTTTCAGGCATTTCGGCAAACTTATCCGAAGGGGGCTTAAAAATATATTGCCCACCCAGCGCTCCAACTACGGTTAAGCGCGTATCTGAATTCTCTTTGGCTTCTTTGACCAAGGACATGGATAGTTTTGGCTGAACACCAGGCACAGCCACACTTCGTTCCACTACATTTTTCGCAAGTTCATCCATTTGATCTAGCGAATATGCTATTTCGGGAGGCTTTCGAGTCCCAAAAAAGGCCATTGAGCACTCTTCGTGAAAGTCCGATTCCCCATCAACGGGTTGGTAACAATATAAACAGCTATGCTTCATCTGTTTCTGCTATTGGTTGCACACTCACTGCGCCAATACAATTCTGACAGCAGGCTAGCAGTAATCCCATGCGATCATTTTTATTGATCTTCCAGTTTTCGGAAGCGATATCTAACAACCATCCTTCGGGGATCAACCCTTCAAAAAAAGGGAAAAGCCGTTTCTCGAAATATGGTCTGTCTGTAACGGGCATAGTAAAGGTCATAAAATCATTAGCGTGATCCTTTACGTATTCGGCATTATACTCAAAGACATATTCGCCCTCATTCGTTTCTGTAATGATGCCAGCCAAATGCTCTTTGTAGTATACTTTTCCGCGTCTCATTCACTCAAATCTTTTTTATTCACAGGCGCTAATTCATGTCCAAACATGTGGAGCACAAGGTTAACCTTGTCCATGTTTAGATTGGTTTTACCCTGTTCGATTTTACGCAGCACCGTAAGTGCAACACCTGCACGTTCCGCAAATTCCTCTTGTGTGAGGTTTACTTCTTTTCTACGCTCTTTTACAAACTCTGCTAGCTGCCTCATTATATGTATTTGGATATAATAATACGCAAATATACTAAATTATATGTAATTAGATATAATTTAGCTAGTTTATGACTAATTATATGTATTGGCGTATAGTTTGAAGGTATAAAAAAGATTGATCGATAGGGTATGGAAGCCTACACTGATAAAACAGTTTTCTCATTTTATTGATGAAATGAGTCGTCTTTCTAGCATTTAGAAGCCTGTAAACCCCATTCCATTCACCTTTATTTAGTTAAGCTGGTAAAAAATTAAAAATTTGTCTAGTTCATCATCAGAATTAAAGTGAAAATCACTTTTTACGTATTCATCGTTGAAAAAATTAATGAATTCTAAATGGTTAAGAAATACTCTAAAAGAGGTTCCTTCATAGTTATAAACGAAAAGTATTTTACATTTTTGGTTGTTGGAAACCATTACAGTTTCAATCGTTCTTGAAGGTTTTATGTAGTCGATGTTTATGGTTTTAACAACATTCATTTTTTAAAAATTTCGTGGTAGTGGAAATCTAAAAACTCTTTTGAGGGTAAGAATTTGTCTGGAAGAGATATTTTTTGATTTTCAAATTTCAAAAAGAAGTGTTGAACTGCTTTTTCCTTTTCCAATATTGCTAATGAATCGGAAATCTTGAGTATATAATCTGGTGTAATTGTAATAAAACCTCTATCAAAAGCTTTATCATGAATAGAATTTAAGCAAAGCCCGTTTCTCGGATTCATTCTATTTTCCTTATTTTTTGCCCATGGAACAATATGACTTGCTACTAAGAAATCTGGAATTGAAAGTCCAGTTATGCAGCATTTGGAATAATATGATGACAATATTGTTGAGCGAAAAAAGCTTTGATTAACTCTTTGTTTAACTAAGATATCTTTCTCTAGACCTTCAGTAAATGTTCCGTCAACATTATTAAAGTCGAGAATGTCATCAATGGGTTTATTGGAGAATTTTGCAATTAAGACCTCACTTTCGAATGCTAATTGCTCCCAATTTCCATTAAACTCTGACCATATATCTTCGTCTAATTTACTTCCGTTCTTTAACCCTACAATACCTTGCTTCTTTAACTCAGGATCAAGTCTCCCTAAATTTCCGACTTTCATATTTAATGCCGAGGGTGAACGACCAAGTATGTTGGCATACTCGATAATTGTCGGGTGTGTTTTGCTGCTATTTTTAAATGGCACTTTGCAGTATACATTGAAAGCAACAATGGTTTCTTCTCTTGTCCAGTTGTTATTTTTAGCCATAGTCAATCGTTTCTTAGTTAGCAGAATCCTTGGCAAGGAAAACTAGTACAAAAACATAACAAACTTTCTTTCTTAGTAATTGATCAATCAATCTAGTGATTTTTAGTTTTGCTTGAAAGCTTATAGCATTCATAAGTCCATTAAAACAAAAGAGCCGTAAACTTATCGCTCACGGCTCTTCTACTAGTCCACTCAGGCTTTTACCAAATCTTAATTCTTTCTTCTTCTGGTTTGTAATTGGCATCACCAGGTTGTACATCAAATGCTTCGTAGAATGGCGTGAAGTTCATTAATGGGCCATTTACACGCCACATTGGTGGTGAATGGGAATTGGTTTTTACGTAATTGCGCAAATACTCGTCTCTTGTTTTTACACGCCAAATCCGAGCAATGGACATAAAGAAACGTTGGTCAGGCGTATAGCCACCAATCCTTGTCGTGTCCTGTCCTTGTTTAGTTAGTTTGAAGGCCGCGTAGGCAATGGATATCCCTCCATTATCTGCTGTGTTTTCCCCTACAGATGATCCGCCTATTAAATGCAAACTGTCCAAAACAGTATAAGAGCTGTAGCGATCAATGATCTGCTGTGTTTTAGCTTTGAATTTTTCGTAATCCTCGTCCGTCCACCAGTTTTTCACATTTCCATCTTTATCAAACTGAGCACCTTGATCATCAAAAGCATGGGTCAATTCGTGACCAATTACCATTCCAATTCCACCATAATTAATGGCATCATCTGCCTCTAAATCAAAGTAAGGGAATTGTAAAATACCTGCAGGAAACACGATTTCATTTCGTGAAGGATTATAGTAAGCCGTTACTGTCGATGGCGTTGTGCCCCATTCATCTTTGTTAGGGGGTTGATTCAACTTGTCTAAACCATACTTATAGTCGTTTTGTCTCAAGGCGACTACATTTTCAAAAAACTTGTCCTTATCTATGCTAACATTTCCGTAGTCTCTCCAAACATCAGGATAGCCTACTTTCTTCGTAATCGCATATAATTTCTCTTTGGCCTGAACTTTCGTGACATCGCTCATCCAATCCAATTGACTGATTCTAGCTTCAAACGCTTTTTGCAGATTGTTTACCAAATC